>CAJKOJ010000033.1 GCA_905201505.1 uncultured Eubacteriales bacterium
CCCATAATAGCTACATATTCTCCTCTTTCTACTGAAAAATTAATATCTTTTAAAGCCTCCACCTTATTGCCGCCAAATCTGGTTGTATATACTTTTTTTAAATTATTTACCTGTAATAACTCCATTACGGAATACCTCCTAGATTATTTATAATAAAATTTGCAAAAAAATAGAGTAACTCAGAAAATCTGAGTTACTCTATTTTTATTATTTTAATTTGTTCTGAACAAAACTTTTAAGCTCATCTCTGCCTATAACGGTTTTATGTAAGATTTCTCTTTTATCAATGCCCTTAATAGGTGCAGGAATGTTTATGCCGCTTACCTTTTCAAGTTCATCGAGTGCTGCAAAAGGTTCAATATCGTTGTATTTGCTGTCAATTGCTCTTAAAACATCTTTTGCAAATTTATATGGGCTTGCTGTTGATACAATAACATTAGGTGTAGTATCATTTGTTTCTGCAACATATTTATCATAAGATGCCTTAGCAACTGCTGTATGAGTATCCATAACATAATGTGTATTTTCAAACATACCTTTTATAACTGAGAAGGTTTCTTCAACGGTTGCATATTCGCCGGCAAACTCATCTTCAATTTTAAAGTCATAGCTTCCTTTTGTGTTAAGGTCTGTCATCATATTCTTAGTAGATTCAGCGTTGCTTAAATGATACAGCAATCTTTCAAGATTTGAAGAAATAAGAATATCCATTGATGGAGATACAGTTACAACAAAATCTCTGTTCTTAATAGTATAAGAACCGGTTTTGAAAAAGTCATAGAGTACCTTATTGTCATTTGATGCACAGATTAACTTATTAACAGGAAGTCCCATAGACTTTGCGTAATATCCGGCAAGAATATCACCGAAGTTTCCTGTAGGTACTGTAAAATTAATCTTGTCACCCATATTTATTTTGCCTGCTTTAACCATCTGAGCATAAGCATAAAAGTAATAAACAATCTGAGGTGCAAGTCTGCCTATGTTAATTGAATTGGCAGATGAAAATACATAGCCGTTATTCTTTAATTCTGCTTTAAGGTCATTATCAGTAAAAATCTTTTTAACTGCAGTCTGAGCATCGTCAAAGTTGCCCTTAATACCAACAACACAAGTATTTGCACCTGTCTGTGTAACCATTTGTGCTTTCTGTACAGGTGACACACCGTCTTCAGGGAAGAAAACTATAATTTGTGTACCATCTACATCAGCAAAGCCCTCTAAAGCTGCCTTGCCTGTATCACCTGAAGTTGCAGTTAAAATAACAATTTCTTCATTTACGCCGTTTTTCTTTGCGGCTGTTTTTAACAGGTATGGGAGAATTGAAAGTGCCATATCCTTAAAAGCAATGGTTCTGCCGTGGAAAAGTTCAAGGAAGTTATCGCTGCCTGCTGTGACAACAGGTGCAATAATATCTGTATCAAACTTATCATCATAAGCAGAGTTTATGCAGTATCTTAGTTCCTCTTCTGTATAGTCTGTAAGAACAAGCTTTAATACCTGATAAGCAAGCTCCTGATAGCTGTATTCTGTAACAGCCTCAAGAGGAAAATCCATTTTAGGCATTTTTTCAGGAACATAAAGACCGCCGTCATCGGCAATACCTTTGACAATAGCCTGGCTTGCAGTTACAAGGTTTTTATCTCCTCTTGTACTTTTAAACATAATATCCATAGTTAATTACCTCATTTAAATAATATAATAGTTTTTAGTTTATGGGAAGCAAATTAATCTCTGCTTCTTGATAATAGATAATTTTATAATATTTTAATTACTTTGTCAATTTATTTAGAAGAATTAAATATATTTTAAATATAATTTACTTGTAAATAATTTTTCATATTGTTATAATCAAAATAGAAAATGTCAAAAGGAGGCTATAATATGAAATGTCCGTTTTGCGGTAAAATAGATACAAAAGTAATAGATACAAGAACAATGGAGGAAAATACGGTTATAAGGCGTCGCCGTTACTGTGATGAATGCGGGGGCAGATTTACGACATACGAAAGGATAGATACAATTCCGCTGACAGTTGTTAAGTCTGACAACAGAAGAGAAACATTTAACAGGGACAAGCTGACCAGAAGCATATTGATAAGCTGCGGCAAGCGTCCTGTATCAAGAGAACAAATTGACAAGGTTGTAACAGATATTGAAAATTCAATAATTAATTCTGCAAGAAAGGAAGTTCCAAGCAAGGAAATAGGCGAAATGGTAATGGAAAAACTTAAGGAAATTGATGAAGTTGCCTATGTTAGATTTGCATCTGTTTACAGACAGTTCACAGATGTAGACAGCTTTATGAGAGAACTTGGAAAGTTGTTAAAGGACAAGAATTAAATGTTTAGGAAATTGTACAAAATATGACATAATAGTCTCGGCAATTTGTATATATAAACTAAAATTTGTAAATTTGACAAAATAGTTTGACAATATTTTAACTAAGTATTATAATAGGACAAGGTATAGGATTACTATGCCCTCTGATACATAAAGGAGGATAATGGAATGGAAATTTTTGTGTGTGTAGGAAGCTCATGTCACTTGAAAGGATCAAAGTCTGTAATTGATAAGCTTACTGATTTAATAAAGAAAAATGGTATAGACGGTAAGGTTATTTTAAAGGGTTCCTTTTGTATGGGTCAGTGCAGTCATGAGGGAGTTTCTGTTAAAATAAATAATGAAGTTTATTCTGTTACTGATGAAGATGTTGAAATGTTTTTCAACAAGAAGATTTTGCCTAATGCTTAATTTGGAGGCAGTGTTATGAGCTACATCAAGGTCAGAAAGGCTAATTGTAAGAACTGCTACAAATGTCTTAAGAATTGTCTTGTAAAATCAATTAAATATGTAAATGAAAAGGTAGAGATAATAGAGGATTCTTGTATTCTGTGCGGAGTGTGTATGACTACCTGTCCGCAAAAAGCAAAAAAAGTAAATAATGATATTGAATATATTAAAAAATATGTTGAAGATCCTGTAATTACTACTGTGGTAAGCCTTGACCCCAGTTTTGTTGCTGCCTTTGGTGAAAATGCACCGATTATTTCGCGTGCCTTAAAGGATTTGGGGTTTGATTTTGTCGAAGAAGCTGCTATAGGTGCTAAATATGTTACAAAAGAATACTTGAGGCTTATTAAAGAGGGGAAGATAGAAAATATTATTTCTTCTGCCTGTCCAAGTATAAATATGTATGTGCAGAAGTATTATCCTGACCTTGTTAAGTGGCTTGCTCCGGTTATGTCTCCTGCCTTGGTGCACGGCAGAATTATCAAAGAGCAAAGAGGCAGTGATGTTAAGGTTATTCACATTACACCGTGTCTTGCTAGAATTAAGGAGTGCAGTGAGAGCGAATTTGTAGATGGTGTTGTAACTTTTGAACAGCTTATGAGATGGTTTCTTGAAGCTGATATTACTCCTGAGGCAGAGTTGTCTAATGAGCAGGAAGAAAAAGACTTTGACAATGAAGCAGGATACTCAAGAATATATCCTATTGTAGATGGTATTATATATGATTTGCAGCATCAATATTGTAAGTTTACAGGGACTGAGTACATAGAGGGCTATGACCTTGTGGCAGTAAGCGGACTTGCAAATGTGACAAAAATACTTGATGAAATGCAAAAGGGTAATATTAAACATGCGTTTGTAGAAGGTTCTGCTTGTTACGGCGGCTGTGTAAACGGACCATTTATGCCTAAAATGAGGTCAACAGGCTATAAGGCAAGAATAGAAGTAAAAAAATATGCTGACAGTGCAAAGCATTCAAAGCATTATGATGTGTCAAGTGTTAAAGCAGAATACAAGCCTACACCTGTACACCAAGATATGCCAAGTGAGGAAGAAATAAGAGCTATATTGGCACAGATAGGAAAGTATTCAAAGGCTCAGGAACTTAACTGCGGCAGCTGCGGTTATGCCACATGCAGGGAAAAAGCTATTGCAGTTTATCAGAAAAAGGCAGAACTTTATATATGTATGCCGTATATGACAGATATTAATCAGGCGATGAGTAATGTTACATTAAGTCTTACACCTAATTACATAATTGCTGTTGACAGTGATATGTATATTAAAGAATTTAATGTAGCGGCACAAAAGCTTTTTAAAATTACAAGAAATGCAGCTCTTAATCAAAGGCTGTCAAATTTTATTGATACTACAAATTTTGAACAGGTTATTTCAAATAAGAGCAGTATATATGATAAAAAGGTGTCCTATCCTGAACTTAACATTGTAACTGAGCAGACAATAGTTTATTCCAGTGAGAGAAATATGGCTATTGCTATTATCAAGGATGTTACTCAGGAGGAAAAGGACAATGAGGCTCTTTACAAGAGGAAAGTTGAATCTGTGAAAATGGCTCAGCGAGTTATTGACAAGCAGATGATTGTTGCACAGCAGATAGCAAGTCTTTTAGGCGAAACTACTGCTGAAACAAAGGTTACACTTAACAAGCTGAAGAATTTAATTGATGCTGAGGAAATGAACAATGGCTGATAAGGTTTATGTGGACGCAACCTACAAAAGCTTAATTAAATATCATGAGGAGCTATGCGGAGATAATGTTGAAATAGTAAAAAATGATGACAGATATATTGTTGTTTTATCTGACGGATTGGGAAGCGGAGTAAAGGCTAATATTCTTTCTACCCTTACAGCTAAAATTATTTCAACAATGCTTTATGAAGGCTCTACTATTGAAGATACGGTTGATACAATAGTTCATCCCCTGCCTATATGTAATATAAGGAAGGTTGCTTATTCTACTTTTATAATATTGCAGATTGATTATGATGGGAATGCTTATTTGGTTGAATTTGATTCTCCCGGCTGTATTTTTGTAAGAAACGGCAGACTTGTACCCATTGAGTACAGCCACAGGGAAATAGCGGGAAAGGCAATAAGAGAAGCCAGATTTAAGGTACAGCCTGATGATGTTCTTACACTTATGAGTGATGGTGTTGTATATGCAGGTATCGGTCACTTGATGAATTTAGGCTGGACTTGGGAAAATGTGTGTGAGTTTGTATCAAGCCGTGTAAGAGCCGGAATTACTTCGGCCAGACTTACAAATATGCTAAGCGAAACCTGTAATCAGCTTTATATGAATAAGCCCGGAGATGACACAACAGTTGCCACAGTAAAAATTGTGCCTAAAAAGGCAGTAAGTCTTTACAGCGGTCCTCCTGTAGACCAGGGAAGCGATGAAAGGCTTGTCACAGAATTTATGATGACAGAGGGTAAAAAAATTGTGTGCGGAGGCAGTTCAGCAAATATTGTAAGCCGTGTTCTGAAAGAACCCCTTACTCCTAGCCTTGAATATGTTGATCCTGACATTCCTCCTACTGCTGTAATACCGAGTATTGACTTGGTTACAGAAGGAGTTATTACCCTTAAAAAGACTGTTGATATTATAAGAGCTTATGTTGAAAATCCTACAGACAAGGAAATTCTTTTAAAGCTTGATAAAAAGAATGGTGCTTCGTTGATAGCAAAAATGCTTATTGAGGAGTGTACTCATTTTTATATGTTTATAGGTCAAAAAATTAATCCTGCACATCAGAATCCTGATTTGCCTGTGGATTTAAGTATAAAAATGATAATAATGGACGAACTTTACAGCCTTATGGTTAAGGCAGGAAAGGTTGTTAAACGAAATTATTACTAATGATTATATTTTTAGGAGGTTTATTCCAATGGAACAAATTACTGACATTAATCAGATTAAAAATGCGGTGCTTTATAAGGTAGCTGAATATGCTTATGAGGGTACTCTTGAGGATAAAATGGAGAGTATTCCATATGAACTTACAGATCCTATTGCACCTAGTTTCCGCTGCTGCGTTTACAGAGAAAGAGAAATTTTAAGACAGAGAGTAAGGCTTGCAATGGGAAGGCTCCCATCCGATTTACACTATGAAAAGTCTGATAATACGCAAATTGTGCATGTTATGAAAGCAGCTTGTGAGGGCTGTCCTATTGATAGAGTAACTGTAACCAATAACTGTCAGAACTGCCTTGCACAAAAGTGTATGAAAGCTTGTAAATTTGGTGCCATTATACATACTCCTAACGGTGCATATATTGACAAGAGCAAGTGTAAGAACTGCGGTGCTTGTGTTAAGGCGTGTCCTTATAATGCTATTGTAGATATTGAGAGACCTTGTATAAAGGCCTGTCCAGTAGGTGCTGTAGATATGGACGAACATGACCTTGCAAAAATTGATGAAGGCAAGTGTATTAACTGCGGTCAATGTGTGTCAAAATGTCCTTTTGGAGCAATTGGTGCAGCTTCAATGATGACTAATGTAATTAATTCAATAAAAAGTAATCCCGAACATACTTATGCTATGATTGCACCGGCTATTGAGGGTCAGTTTGGTTCTGCAACTATTCCTGCTTTAAAGAAGGCTATTATTGATTTAGGATTTAAAAATTGTTATGAAGTTGCTTTAGGTGCTGATGCTGTTGCATGGAGAGAAGCTGAGGAACTTGTTGAAAACATTGAAAAGGGCAATAAAATGACTACATCATGCTGTCCTGCTTTTTATAATATGATTATGAAGCATTATCCTGAAGTAAAGGACAAGGTTTCTACAACAGGTTCACCTATGATTGCTTCTGCAAAGGCTATAAGAGCTATGGACCCACAGGCTGATGTTGTGTTTATAGGACCATGTATTGCAAAGAAAAATGAAGTTGTTTCAAGATATATGGGCGAGATAAGTGCTGCAATGACATTTGATGAGCTTGCTGCAATGTTTGCTGTTAAAAAGATTGATCCTGAGAAATATGAAGGTGACGAACAGCTTGCTACACGTTACGGAAAAGGCTTTGCAAGAAGCGGCGGTGTATCAGCGGCTGTTATGAAGGTTGTTGAAGAAAAGGGTCTTGATATGAAGCCTAAAGCAAGAGTATGCAATGGTGCTGCAGAATGTAAGGTTGCTTTGCAGCTTTTAAAACTTGGCAGACTGCCTGAAGATATTATTGAAGGTATGTGCTGTGAGGGCGGCTGTGTAAACGGACCTATGCGTCAGTATGAACTGATTGACAGTAAAAAGGTATTTGATAAAAATGTCAATGTTGAAAATACGGAAATTATAAAAACAAGTAAGGAAAACGGGTACAATGATATAAACATTCATGTACACAATTTATAATTAAAAGGCTGTATGTAAACTGGATTAGAAAATCAGTTTGCATACAGCTTTTTTAAAAGAAAAAATTAATTATTTTCTACAAATTCAGCAAATTCTTTCAGCTTGTTTTGAAGGCTTGTGTATCTGCTGACTTCTCTGTTATTATCTACCATCCTGTAAATTGTATTTTCTGCACCGGCAATGACCGCAAGTTCTTTTGCTCTTGTAAGACCTGTATAGAGTAAATTCCTTGACATAAGCATATCAGGACCATTTAAGAGAGGCATAATTACAGCTTTATATTCGCTTCCCTGACTTTTGTGTATTGTAACGGCATAACTCAAGTCAATTTCATCCATTTGTGTAAAGTCGTAATGTACAATCTTGTTGTCATCAAAAAGTATTTCAACATATTCATTGTCCAAATCCATATATGTTATAATACCTTCATCACCGTTAAAAACACCTACACCGTCTTCAACAACCTTGCCTGTTTCAACTATTTTCCACTCGGCATTATAGTTATTTTTTATCTGCATTACTTTATCGCCCTCGCGGAATTTAATTCCTCTGAATTCCTTTTCTCTTTTGTTTTGTGAAGGTGGATTTAACGCCTCTTGTAAAAGTGCATTTAAGGCTGTTACTCCTAATGGGGATTTACGCATAGGCGTAAGAACCTGTATGTCTCTTATTGGGTCACAGCTGAGATATTTAGGCAGTCGTACTGATACAAGACTGACAATAAGAGAACTTAAGTCCTGTGCAGTATTTCTCCTCATAAAAAAGAAGTCTTTGTCTTTTTGCTTTAAATTGGGGTATTCTCCCTTGTTTATTCTATGAGCATTAGTTACTATGGCACTTTCCTGAGCTTGTCTGAAAATTTCTGTAAGTCTGCATACCTTTATTACATCTGAATTTATGATGTCTCTTAAAACATTTCCGGGACCTACTGACGGAAGCTGATTACTGTCACCGACTATTATAAGCCTTGTGCCCAGGGGTATTGCTTTAAGCAATGAGTGCATAAGAAGAATGTCAATCATAGAGCTTTCGTCAATAATAATAACATCAGCTTCAAGAGGATTTTCTTCATCTTTTTCAAAAGTTTGCGTCCTTGAATTTTCATTTACAAAGTTTATTCCCAAAAGTCTGTGTATGGTCTGTGCTTTATGTCCTGTTGCCTCTTCCATTCTTTTGGCTGCTCGCCCTGTAGGTGCGGCAAGCTCTATTTCATAACCTTCGGCTTCACAAAGTTTTATTATAGCGTTTATAATTGTAGTTTTACCAGTACCAGGCCCTCCTGTTATAACAAGAACACCGTTTTCCATTGCAGATTGTATTGCATCTCTTTGCTGGGGAGCAAAGTGTATTTTTTCAATATTTTCAAGGGCATCAATTTCGTTTTCATAATTATATTTTTTGTCAGGCTCGACAGAACTAAGCTCATATAACTTTCTGGCTGCATAGCCTTCGGCATAGTAAAAGAAATTTAGATAAACAGAGGTTTTTTCCGCTTTTCTTTCAAGCCATACCTGATTTTCTATGTGCATACTTGTGATTTCGTTTGAAATAATTTCATCAGGTATCTGTAAAAGCTCCGATGTCTGAGAAACTACCATTTCAACAGGCATATATACATGTCCGTCATTTGCTCCTGCATTTAATATATATTTAACACCTGCTCTTATTCTAAATGGGGAATCTTTGGCTATTCCGACGTTTGCGGCTATTTTATCAGCTATCTTAAAGCCTATGCCAAAAATATCTTCAGCAAGAGAATAAGGATTTTTTGTGACAATGTCTATTGTTTTGTCTTTATATCTTTTATATATCCTTATTGCATAGGAAGGGGTAATGCCATACTGCCCCAGAAACAGCAAAGCGTGGCGTTCTTCTGTTTTTTCTCTGTATATTTCTCCTATTGACATAGCCTTTTCACGGCTTATTCCTCTGATTTCTGACAGACGTTCGGGTTCTGTATCCATTATGTTAAGGGTGTCTTTGCCAAATTTTTCAACTATTCTCTTTGCAATTCGCGGACCAATTCCCTTTATAACACCGCTGGCAAGATAAAGCTCAATTGCTCTTTCTGAACGGGGCTCTTTCTTTTCACATAATTCAATATTAATTTGTTCGCCGTAAAAATGATGAGTAACAATATTTCCTGTTACTTTTACGCTTTCTCCCTGACTTATAGAAGGAGCATAGCCAACACAGGTGATTTCTTCGTCATCTCTGTCTTTTATTTCTGAAACTGTAAATACGGCATATCCGTTTTCTCCATTATAATAAGTAACTTTTTCAACAATGCCTTCTATTGTAAGTGTGTTCATATTATCCGTTCCTTTTTGATTAAATAACCTTATTACTATTTTATACTTTATAAGAATATAATGCAAGAAAAATAAAAAGAAGTTATTTTGTGTTTATGAAGTTCAGAGTGGAAACATGTGGATTTATTATAAGGGTATAGAGCGGTAATAGGCACAAGCTTGCTTAAATTGCGGATGTGCGTTTATAAATATGACTATATAAGTTTATTTTCACATAAAAATAATGTAAAATTCGATTGATTATTGTATTAAAATCTGTTATAGTATAAATATAATTGCTTTTACTGGGCTTATCTGCCCTGAGATGAAGCAGAATAATATTGTCAATTTTAACTTATTAAGTGAGGTAATTAAAATGGAAAAGCTTGATTTACTTTATGTAGGCAAGGCGAAAAAGGTATATTCTACAAATGATCCTGCTCTTTGTATATTTGAGTATAAGGATGATGCAACTGCTTTTAACGGACAGAAAAAAGGTTCATTTGATGGTAAGGGTATTATAAATAATCAGATGGCTAACTTTATTTTTAAGCTTCTTGAAAAGGATGGTATTAAAACTCATCTGGTTGAAGAAATGTCACCAAGAGAAACTCTTGTTAAAAAAGTTGACATTATACCTCTTGAAGTCATTGTAAGAAATATTGCAGCAGGTTCTTTTTCAAAGAGATACGGCGTTAAAGAGGGGACACCTTTCACTGCCCCAACTCTTGAATTCAGCTTTAAAAATGATGAACTCGGCGATCCTCTTATTAATGATTATCAAGCAATTGCTCTTGGCATTGTAACAAGAGATGAACTTGATGTTATTTCTGATATGGCATTTAAGGTAAATGAAAGTCTTAAAAAGATTTTCCTTAACATTGGAATTAAGCTTGTAGATTTTAAAATTGAGCTTGGTAAGACAGTTGATGGTGAAATTGTGCTTGCCGATGAGATAAGTCCCGATACATGCAGACTTTGGGATGCTGAAACAAATAAAAAACTTGACAAGGATAGATTTAGACTTGATTTGGGTGAATTCGGCGATGTTTATAGGGAAGTCTGGGGAAGACTTACTGAGTTTTATAAATAAAAAATTAATAAAAATTAATACAGTAATATAAACTGTTATAATGTACAGACATATTTTGGAGGTAAAAAAATGGCTAAACTTCACGAAGAGTGCGGTGTCTTTGGTATTTACGATCCTGAAGGCAATCCTGCTGCCACTACCTATTACGGACTTGTTGCTTTGCAGCACAGAGGTCAGGAGGGCTGTGGTATAGCTGTTAACAGAGACAGAGATATTTATCATTACAAGGATGTTGGACTTGTAAATGAAGTGTTTGACGAGGAAATTTTAAGCAAGCTTAAAGGCAGAATGGCTATTGGTCATGTAAGGTATTCAACTGCCGGGGGTTCTGCAAGAGAAAATGTGCAGCCTCTTGTTTTAAGATATATTAAAGGACAGCTTGCTATAAGTCATAACGGTAATGTTACAAACACAGCTGAAATACGTAAGGAACTTGAGCACAATGGTGCTATTTTTCAGACTACAGCGGATACTGAGATTATTGCATACTTAATTGCAAGAGAAAGAATTACATGCGGTTCTATTGAGTTAGCTGTAAAAAATGCAATGAAGAGATTAAAGGGTGCATTTTCTCTCCTTGTAATGAGCCCTAACAAAATGATTGCAGCAAGAGATCCATGGGGATTCAGACCTATGTCTATAGCAAAAAGGGACAAGGCTATAATTTTTTCAAGTGAAACTTGTGCTTTTGATGCTATTGATGCAGAATTTGTAAGAGATGTTGAGCCGGGTGAAATAATTACTATTGAAGACGGCGAAATGAGAAGCGATAAAGAACTTTGCAATACTCAAAAGTCTAGTCTTTGTATATTTGAACATATTTATTTTGCCAGACCAGACAGTACAATTGCAAATGAAGTTGTGCATGAGTGCAGAAAAAGAGCAGGTGCTTTTCTTGCAATGCAGTCACCTGTAGATGCTGACATTGTTATTGGTGTGCCTGATTCCGGTTTATCCGCAGCACAGGGATATTCTGAATACAGCGGTATTCCTATTGATACAGGTTTTATTAAAAATAAGTATATTGCAAGAACATTTATTAAACCGACACAGGCTGACAGGGAAATTGCCGTTAAGCTTAAACTCAATGTATTAAAAAGTGCTGTAAAGGGCAAAAGAGTTATAATGGTTGATGATAGTATTGTAAGAGGTACTACCAGCGGAAGAATTGTTAAGCTTTTAAGAGATGCTGGAGCTAAGGAAGTTCATGTAAGAATTTCTGCTCCTCCGTTTACATGGCCTTGTTTCTTTGGTACAGATATACCTAACAGGGGTCAGCTTATTGCAAATAAACATACTGTGGAGGAAACTGCAGCAATTATTAATGCAGACAGTCTTGATTACTTAAGTCTTGAAAATCTTCACAAGATTGCTCCTAACAGCAGCTGTGGTTTTTGTGATGCCTGTTTTACAGGTAAATATGCTGTTGATGTAGATCACTTATTAGAAGATTAATTATAATTTGTCGGAGGATAAAAGTTATGAAAAATGAATATGAAAGTCCTCTTAACTCCAGATATGCCAGCAAAGAAATGAAAGAAATTTTTTCTCCTGATATGAAGTTTAAGACTTGGAGAAAGCTTTGGATTGCTCTTGCTGAAAGTGAAAAGGAATTAGGACTTGATATTACTCAGGAACAGATTGATGAGTTAAAGGCTCACAAGGATGATATTAACTATGATGTGGCAAGAGAAAGAGAAAAACTTGTCCGCCACGATGTTATGTCTCACGTTTATGCTTACGGCACACAGTGTCCTAAGGCTAAAGGTATAATTCATCTTGGTGCAACAAGCTGCTTTGTTGGCGATAATACTGATGTAATTATTATGGTTGAGGCAATGAAAATTATAAGAAAGAAAGTTCTTTCTGTAATTAATAAACTTTCTGAATTTGCTATGGAATATAAAGATATGCCAACTCTTGGTTTTACTCATTTCCAGGCTGCACAGACAACTACTGTAGGAAAAAGAGCAACGCTTTGGATTCAGGATTTGATGATGGATTTAGAACAAATTGACTTTGTGCTAAGCAATGCAAAGCTTTTAGGTTCTAAGGGTACTACAGGTACTCAGGCTTCATTTATGGAGCTTTTTGAAGGTGACGCAGAAAAGGTTAAAAAACTTGATAATATGATTGCTGAAAAGCTTGGATACAGCGGTGTATTTGCTGTAAGCGGTCAGACTTATACAAGAAAGCTTGATTCTATATTCTTAAATGTATTAAGCGGTATTGCACAGAGCTGTACTAAGTTCTCAAATGATATGAGACTTCTTCAGCATTTAAAGGAAATAGAGGAGCCGTTTGAGAAAAATCAGATAGGTTCTTCTGCAATGGCCTATAAAAGAAATCCTATGAGAAGTGAAAGAATGGCTTCTCTTGCAAGATATATTATGGTTGATGCACTTAATCCTGCAATTACTGCTTCTGCACAGTGGTTTGAAAGAACTCTTGATGACAGTGCAAACAAGAGAATTGCTATTCCTGAAGCTTTCCTTGCCTGTGATGCAATATTGAATATATATATTAATGTTTCTGGCGGAATAGTTGTTTATCCAAAGGTTATTGAAAGACGTCTTATGGAAGAGCTTCCGTTTATGGCAACTGAGAATATTATGATGGACGCTGTTAAAAACGGCGGTGACAGACAGGAACTTCATGAAAGAATTAGAGAGCTTTCAATGGAAGCTGCTGCCGTTGTTAAGCAGGAAGGCGGCAAAAACGATCTGATTGAAAGAATTGCTAAGGAGCCTATGTTTGGTATGAGCCTTGAAGATTTACAGAAGATTCTTGAGCCTAAGAACTTTGTGGGACGTGCTCCTCAGCAGGTTGAAGAGTATATTAACGAACAGGTTAAGCCTGTGTTAGATAAAAACAGGGACAGCCTTATTGATGATGCAGAGTTGACTGTCTAAGGAGGGTTTTGTAAATGATTAGAGCTATTGTAGGTGCTAACTGGGGCGATGAAGGTAAGGGAAAGATTACCGATATGTGTGCTGATCAGTCTGATATTGTTGTTAGATACCAGGGTGGTGCAAATGCAGGGCATACTATTATAAATGAGCACGGCAGATTTGCCTTACATCAGCTGCCAAGCGGTGTTTTTCACGAACATATAATCAATGTTATTGCTAATGGTGTTGCTCTTAATGTAGCTTCATTAAAAGAAGAAATGCAGACAATTATTGATGCAGGTATTAAATTTAACCTGATGATAAGCGATAAGGCACAGGTGCTTATGCCTCATCATGTTCTTATGGACGTATATGAAGAGGAAAGGCTTGGCGATAAGAAGTTTGGCTCTACAAAAAGTGGTATTGCACCCTTTTTTGCTGATAAATATTCTAAGGTTGGCGTTCAGGTATGGGAACTTTATGATGAAGAGTTTTTACTTGAAAAACTTGAGGCAATGTATGACAAGGTAAATGTTCAGTTTAAGTATTTATATAATAAAGAACCTATTGATTACAAGGAAGTATTCAAAACTTTATGCGAGTATGCTGAATTTATAAAGCCTTATGTTGCAGATACATCTAAGTTTTTAAGAGACGCTATTAAAGAGGGTAAAAATATTTTGTTTGAGGGGCAGCTTGGTTCTCTGAAAGATACTGACCACGGAATTTATCCTTATGTTACAAGCTCTTCAACCCTTGCAGGTTACGCTGCTGTAGGAGCAGGTATTCCGCCTTATGCAATTGAAAATATTACAGTAATAACAAAGGCTTATTCTTCTGCTGTAGGAGCAGGACCTTTTGTATCAGAGCTTTTTGGAGAAGAAGCTGATGAATTGAGAAAACGCGGCGGGGATAAGGGCGAATTCGGTGCAACTACAGGCAGACCGAGAAGAGTAGGGTACTTTGACGCTGTTGCTACAAGATACGGCTGTGAAATACAGGGTGCTACTGAGGTTTGCATGACCTGTCTTGATGTTTTAAGCTATATGGATACTCTTTATGTATGCACCGGTTATGAATATAACGGCGAAGTGCATAAGGATTTCCTTACTACAGATAAGCTTTATAAGGCTAAGCCTGTATATGAAACACTTCCCGGCTGGAAGTGCGATATAAGAGGCATTACAAGCTATGATGAGCTTCCGGCAGAAGCAAAGGCTTATGTTGAATTCATTGAAAAGGAACTTGGAGTTAAAATCTCTATGGTTAGTAATGGTCCTAAGAGAGATGAGATACTTTACAGATAAGTATTAATACAGCACAAAGGCACCCAATCGTTTGCACAAAGTATATTAAAATTGGTTTACAATACGAGAAAAATTATACAGATTTTATAAAAAAGTTTTAAATTTAAATTTCGTGTTGACATTTTAAGCTGATGTGCGTATAATAGGTATCAGAACAAGGGTGTTTGAATACAATGTATTCGAGCACCCTTTTGTATGTTAAAAAATTATTTATGTTAATATTGGAAGGAGATTTTAGAAAATGGCAAAGTACACTAAGGAACAAATTATTCAAATTTGTGATGAGCAGGATGTGGAATTTATAAGACTTCAGTTTATTGATGTTTTAGGAATTCCTAAGAATATAGCTGTTACTCGTTCTCAGTTAGAGAAGGTTCTTGATGGTGGTATGATGTTTGATGGTTCTTCTATTGAGGGTTTTGCGAGAATTGAAGAATCTGATATGTATTTAAGACCGGACCTTGATACATTTGTTATTTATCCTTGGAGACCGCAAAAGGGGAAAGTTGCAAGATTTATATGTGATGTATATGACAGCACAAACGAAACTCCATTTGAGGGTGACCCAAGAGCTATTTTAAAAAGACAGATGGCAGAAGCTGAAAAGTTAGGCTATACATTTAATGTTGGTAATGAGTGTGAGTTCTTCTTATTTAAGACTGATGAGGATGGCAGACCAACTACAGATACTAATGATGAAGCCGGCTACTTTGACCTTGACCCTGTTGATTTAGGTACAGATGCAAGAAGAGATATTTGTCTTACTCTTGAGCAGATGGGCTTTGAAATTGAGGCGTCTCACCATGAGGTTGCAGAGGGTCAGCATGAGATTGACTTTAAGTATGCTGACGCTTTAACTACAGCTGATAATGTAGTTACTTTCAGATTGGTTGTTAAGACTATGGCAAAGAAGTATGGTTTACATGCGACATTTATTCCAAAGCCTATATTTGGTATTAATGGTTCAGGTATGCATACTAATATGTCTTTATTTGATAAGAACGGCAAAAATGTGTTCTTTGATCCTACAGGCAACTTACAGTTATCTTCAACAGCATACAGCTTTATAGCTGGTGTGTTAAAGCACGTGGCAGGTATTACTGCGGTTACAAATCCACTTGTAAACTCTTACAAGAGATTAGTTCCTGGTTATGAAGCTCCTTGTTACATAGCATGGTCAGCATCTAACAGAACTGATATTATCAGAATTCCTGCATCAAGAGGTGCTGGTACAAGAGTTGAGTTGAGAAGTCCTGACCCTGCTACTAATCCTTATCTTTGCTTAGCTTGTTGTTTGGCTGCAGGTCTTGACGGTATTAAGAATAATATGCCTGCTCCTGACAGTGTGGATGTGAATTTATTTGCATCAACTCAGGAAGAAAGAGACGAGCTTGGTGTTAAGAATCTCCCAGGTAACTTATATGAGGCTCTCAGAGTTATGGAAGAGGATGGTCTTGTTAAGGAGGTTCTCGGTGAACATGCTTATAAGGCTTACTATACTTCTAAGATGGCAGAGTGGGATTCTTTCAGAATGTTTGTAAGCAAGTGGGAGCTTGATAGTTACTTGACAGTTTACTAATTTGTGCCTTAATAATGTGTATTAATATTTAATGTCAGGGCTTCTGTTATACAGAAGCCTTGAGTTTTAATACGGTGATATAAAAAATTGAATATTTGCGGATATATGTAAATATATTATCAGAAGAAATAAAACAAATTACTGATGCAGAGGTTATTATGTTTTAATGTGAATATAATAAAATGTTTTTGCAGTAATTGCTGTGCCGTATATAAATCTTTGTTGTTAAAAAGTAAAATATAAAGGGGTAATTATTATGAATAATAACATATTTATTGCCTTTGATAACCATAAAGCAGCTGTTAGTATTGCTAAAATTTTAATTGCCAATGGCAATAACGTGGTTTTGATTGCTAAGTCATTTAATGAACTTATACAATCACTAAATTATTATCCGGCAGGCATTATTATTACAGGCTGTACTTTTGACGGGGTCAGGACAGAAAGAGTAATTGACGATATTAGAGATGAATTTAATATAGTTGTACTTGGAAAAAAGGCTCAAATAGATATTTTTCCTGAGGGAAGAGTGTTCAAGCTTTCTATGCCTTTGCAGAAAAATGATTTAATATGTTCTGTAGAAATGCTTATGGCAATGGACATTCAGTGTAAATCTTCACAGCATAAAGGAGAAAATGAAGAAAGAATAATATTAAGAGCAAAGCAGGTGCTTGTTGATATGTATTCTATGTCAGAAGAGGAAGCTCATAGATATATACAGAAAAAGAGTATGGATACAGGCAGGAAGATGTCTGAAATTGCAGAAATTATACTTAGTTCACAGTAAAATAACGTTTATGTTGTATAAGAGATTTAATTTCTGTAATATGGAATATATATTTGACTTTTTTACAATAAAGAGCCCTCATAAATCAGATATACAAAGTTGTATATTTGATTTATGAGGGCATTATTATAGTCAGTGTTTATTAACTAAATATTAAAAAGGAAGAATGTTATAATTCCTCAAAATAATGTATGCTGTGTATACTAAATACATTGATACCATTGTTATGCCGACACCTCTGCCTATAAAACTTTTCTTTTTTAATACAATAAGCAAAACAATAAGGTTTACAATGGTAAGCAGCAGTGTGTCAATAAGAGAGTCAAGCTGTACGGTAATTCCGCGTACTATTGATGAAATTCCCAGTACAAGAAGAATATTAAATATATTTGAACCAATTACATTACCAAGTGCAAGGTCTGCTTCACCTTTTTTTGCCGCAACGATACTTGTGACAAGTTCAGGGAGAGAAGTTCCAAAGGCAACAACTGTAAGTCCTATAAGTGTATTGCTCATACCAAACTGTGTTGCAATGGCAGTGGCACTGTCAACAACTAAGTCACCGCCTACTATAACTCCAGCAAGACCTATAACAATAAATATTATACTAACAGGGAGGGAACGGCTGTTAACTTCTTCTATTTCAACCTTTTCACCTACAGCTATTTCAATAAGTGTAGAACGAACAAGTATAAGAAGATAGGAGATAAAAACAACAAGCATAATTATGCCTTCTATACGTGTAAGAGCAGGCTGACCTGCAATAATGTAACCTAATAAAAGAAAAAAGAGAAGAAGCAAAGTTGCTGCAATAGAGTAAGGGTAGTCTCTTTTTATAAGGGGTCTTGTTATGTTGATAGGCTGTAAAATAGCACATATACCTACAACCATAAGAAGGTTAAAGAAATTAGAGCCAACTACATTGCTGACTGCAATTTCATTTGCTCCCTGTAATGCTGCTGAAATACTAACTGCTGTTTCTGGTGCAGACGTACCCATTGCAACTATTGTAAGACCAATAATTACAGTAGGAACATTGAATATTTTTGCAATAGAGCTGCTGCCTTCAACAAAAAAATCTGCTCCTTTAATGAGACATATAAAGCCTATTATAAGCCATACATACATCCAAATGCCTGTCATACTTAACATTAAAAAATCCTCCTTGAAAATAAATACAAAAAATAAAGCGAAGCCTTTATTGCAGCTATGAAAAAACATAGACACAATAAAAGTCTCGCTACTTAGATACATACCGAAGCTTTTGGCTTGTACTGACGATAATGTATACGGCAATGCCGCAAGCTACTCCCTTTTAATGAATACCTAATTCGCTATATATTATATTAGATTTTTTGTTACTTGTCAATAACTGTAATTATATTTTTTTATATTTATATTATTTACACAAATGCCGATGAAATACTTGGTAATAAAAATTAAATATATTGGAAGTAAAAAGTGTTTTTTACAAATAGATTTTAGTTATGTTTCAGTAATATTAAATTTTGTAAAAGAACTGTTAATATGTAAATAAAAACCATAAATTGTTTAATTTTACCATTGCTTTTATAACTGATTTGTGATAACATCTATTGTGAAAACTTATGAAGGTATTGAGAATGCGGAAGGTGATTTAATGTCATTGGTATTTTATAATTTTACAGGCATGGATATTTTTTATTTTCTCAACTGCTTTTTTATATATAGTTTTTTAGGCTGGGTATTTGAGTGTGCGGTAATGAGTTTTCAAGAAAAGAAGCCGGTAAACAGAGGATTCATAAAAGGACCTCTTTGTACTATATATGGTGCAGGGGCGTTGGGGGTATATTTCCTTTTCAGACCTATTGCAGAAAATAAATTGCTTGTATTTATTGTCGGTGCCGTTGCAGCAACATTATTGGAAATTGCCGTTGCCTTGCTTATGACAAAGCTGTTTGGGTATTTTTGGTGGAATTATAATAATAAAAAGTTTAATTATAAAGGTGTTATTTGCCTTGAAAGTTCAATATGCTGGGGCTTAATGTCTATGCTGACTTTTATGGTGTTTCAGCCTATGGTTGAGTATGTTGTAAATTTATATTATCCTTTGTGCGGAAGGATAGCAGCTCTTGCTGTACTTGCTTACTACTGTGCTGATTTTTCTGCAAGTTTTTACAGAGCTTATGAAGAAAAGGAAGAAAGGCTCAGTGAAAATACAGAGGATTTTGCTCAACTGACAGTTGATGAGTTGTTACATAACAGTAATGAGTAAACAGGAATAGTAAAATAAATCTGAAAGGACTTTCTGTGTGTTACAGAAGGTCTTTTTTTGCTGAATACTGTCATAATGTTAATAAATATTTAAGTTGCAAAAAAATGGAATGTGTAGTAGAATTAAATAGAACAGTGTTGAACGTGACTAAATCCAAAAAGCAAGTTTTGAACGGAAAATCCTACTTTATATGTTTATATAAGCAGAATTAGGAGGGAATGTATATGAATAAAAAATTTTCAGAAACTCAGAAAATAAGTAATCTTAAAGAGGCATTAAAAGATGTTGTAATCAGTGATGAATCTGTTGAAAAGTCTGCTATAAATAAGGTTATTGCTGAAGCTTATGAAGCTATGAGAGAAAAAGGTTATAATCCTGTAAATCAGATTGTCGGCTATATTATGTCGGGAGATCCGACGTATATTACAAGCCATAACGGAGCAAGAAGTCTGATTATGAAGATGGAGCGGGATGAATTAGTAGAAGAGATGCTCAAGACGTATATCGAGCATCATAACTGGGTATAATAATGATGAGGATTATGGGACTGGACTACGGTTCAAAGACGGTAGGCGTAGCAGTCAGTGATCCCCTCGGGATCACGGCTCAGGCAGTAGAGACCATCTGCAGGAAGGAAGAGAACAAGCTGCGCAAAACCTGTGCTCGGATCGAAGCGTTAATTGAAGAGTACCAGGTGGAGCGGATTGTCCTCGGCCTTCCTAAACATATGAATAATGATATTGGAAATCGGGCGGAACAATCTATAGAATTCGGGAAGATGCTTACCAGACGGACCGGCCTTGAGGTCGTGATGTGGGATGAGCGTCTGACTACGGTGGAAGCGGAACGGACGTTAATCGAGAATAAAGTAAGACGTGAGGATCGCAAAAAATATATAGATAAAATTGCGGCTGTTTTTATATTGCAGGGATATCTGGATTCGATTTCGAGGTGATAAGTATGGAAAAAATTAAGTTTATGTCTGAGGAACTTCAGGAGGAAGTGGAGTTCTTTGTGCTGGAGCAGACGAGAGTAAGTGGAGTGTCTTACATTCTGGTAACAGATTCGGAAGACGATGACGCAGAATGTCTGATTCTGAAAGATACATCCGGAGAAGGAGAGGCGGACAGCCTTTATGAGATTGTGGAAGATGATGTGGAGCTTGCAGCAGTCTCAAAAGTGTTTGAAGAACTTCTGGAAGATGTTGAGATTGAAAGGTAGAGTGGGATGTCTATCAGTAAAGAAAAATTTAAAGAGATGCTGAAAGAAAAAGGCTTAAAAGTAACCAACCAGCGGTTACTGGTATTAGAAGTACTCGCAGATCAGCGCGATAGGCACATGACTGCAGAGGATATCTATGAATTAGTGAAGGAAGACTACCCGGAAATCGGGCTGGCTACCATATATCGGACATTGCAGTTGTTGTTAGAAATGCAATTGGTGGATCGGATTAATCTGGATGATGGATGTATTCGTTATGAGATTGGGGAATTCTGTGACGGAGAGAATAAGCATCATCATCACCACTTAATATGCAGAACCTGTGGGAAGGTGCTTCCTTTCAAGGATGACCTTTTGGACGAGTTGGAGGCGCATATCGAGGAGGCAATGGGATTTCATGTGTTAGACCACGAATTAAAATTTTATGGACAATGCAAAGAGTGCCGTGAAAAGAAAAAATAGTACGGAAAAGAGACACATGGAGGTGTTAATTTGAAAAGAGAAAACAATG
>CAJKOJ010000034.1 GCA_905201505.1 uncultured Eubacteriales bacterium
ATGAGCAGTATGATATCTACAGCAAGCATGCAGGCAAATAAAATCCAAATGAAAACAGGATATTCATTGGTATATAACATAATAAAAATAAAAAAAGCAACTGTTACCAGTTGCTTTTATAGATTATAATTGTTAATTTTTTATTCAACTCTTGTGCTTACGCTATTATCAAAAGTATCAGGTGAATTTGCTTTTGACGCAGAACGCCTGATTGAATTAAGCAGCTTTTTTCCTTCTTCAGAATTGGAATTTATGTATACAAGTTCAGAAGGATAAACCATATTAAGTTTTTCTCTTGCAACTTTTTCAATGAATTCAGGACTGTCCTGGTTTTCATATTGTTTTGTAAGAGCGGCACTTTCAGCCTTTGCTTCTGCAATTTGAACTTCAATTTCCTGTTTTGCGGTGTTAAGCTGAAGATGGACTATATACTGATAACATAATGCTGCTGCAAATATACATATCATTATAATCATAATAAGAGCCCACAATATATTTATTTTTGAACCTTTTTTCTTTACGGTAACTGCAGCCAATTTCTTCACTCCCAAAAAATGCTTTCCCTTATGATACATAGTAATTTTCTCATATTTTACATATTTTTTCAAGTGTTTTTTCAAAAAAAATACCAAACTACATAAAATTTTATTAATTGGATATAAAACAAGCCTTATTGGGGTAAGGATTATGTCAAAAATTAATAGTATAAGTTTTTTTATAAGTTTAAACAGAGGATACATCAGCCTGTCCATAACCTGCTTAATACCTGCATAGTAAATTATCATTCCAAGTGATAAGCCAAGCAGTGAAAATGGGCGTACTTCACCACTATTGAGTTTAAGCATAAGAAGAAAAAGAGCAAGGGAGAGAATAAACCAATATAAAAGGTCTATGATGCCTTTCAATATTTTGTTAAGTCCTGTTGTTTTGGAAAATATGTAAAACACATGATATAAAAAGGCAGACAAAAGCCCCATACATATTGTCAGCATAAACAGTTTACACTGATAGGTAAATGACAGTATCATTTAAAAAGCTTCCTGAAAAAGCCGCCTTTTGAGCCTGTATCGTTGTCGTAGGTAAGGCTTGATATGTTACCGTCAGCAATAAGCAGCCCCTTATTTTGGTCAAAGCTTGTAATATGCAGGTTATATCCTCTGATAATTAATGCACTGTCTTCTGTATGTGCAAAAATATTTTCATCATCATAGCTTAAAATATCACTTACACCTGTAACTGTGAGTTTTTCTCTGTTGTCAAGGGTTATTGTATGCCTGTTGTCTTCCATGTTATGTCCCCCTTAAATAATACATTTAAATATATGCGGGGTTAAAGTGCTTTATACATTTCCTGAGCGTTTTCTTTTCGTATTACCTCTTGAGTAGATAAAACTTCATATTTGGCTTTGTTTGTGCCAAAGGTTATTTCAATAATGTCGCCGATTTTAACATCAAGACCTGCTTTTGCTGTTTTGCCGTTTACAATTACTCTGCCGGCGTCACAGGCTTCATTTGCAACAGTTCTTCTTTTTATTATTCTTGATACTTTTAAGTATTTATCCAATCTCATATACTTTACCTCTCTTAAATATAAAATAATAAAAAAACGCGGACTTACAAAGCCCGCGTTTAGTTTAGTAATTTCTTACTTATTTACAGCATCCTTGAAAGCCTTACCAACCTTAAATCTAGGAGCCTTAGAAGCAGCGATTTCCATTTTTTCACCTGTTCTTGGGTTTACACCTGTACGAGATTCTCTTTCCTTAACATCGAAGGTACCAAATCCAACTAATCTTACATCTCCGCCATTTACTAATTCTTCAGTAACAGTTTCGATGAAAGCCTTTAAAGCCTTCTCTGCTTCTGCCTTCTTTAAGCCAGCCTTCTCAGCCATCTTTGTTGCTAATTCTGATTTGTTCATTGAAATTTCCTCCTTTAATTTCATTCTGCCTCAGTATCCTCGGAATCCGTATCCTCGAAGGTTCCTCCAACGGTTACTTTGGCATTTTCAATGTCTTCAAGTTTATTTATATACGTTTCTAAGGCATTTGTCAAGGAAAATTCAGCATTTATTTGTAAAAAATGAGAAATTTTTGATAAATTTATTAAAAATCTGCCAATATATTCCATTTTTTCCACATTATCCATATATTTTGCCTTTTCAAGTATTGAAGATAAGCTATGGTTTTCCTTAAGTAAATTCTCAAAATTTAAACAGTCAACTTTTGTTTTTTCTGCTTTGGAAATTGTTTTTTCTGCTCTCATAAGTGCCGGCAGGGAACGTGGTACGCTTTTAATTATTTCTATATTACTTTTATATCCCTTTTCCTGCTTTTTTATGCTTTCCCATTTTTCATTAATTTTATTTTCATCTGTTTTTTCTGAGTTAAGAAAGACGTGAGGGTGTCTAGAAATCATTTTTTTTGTTATTCCGTCTACAACATCATCAAATAAAAACATATTTTCTTTTTCTGCAAGTTCGCTGTGAAATATTACTTGAAAAAGTACATCGCCAAGTTCTTCACATAAATTGTTATTGTCTTTGTTATCTATTGCATCAATTACTTCATAGGTTTCTTCAATAAAATATTTTTTCAGGCTTTCGTGAGTTTGTGCCTTGTCCCACGGACATCCGTTGTCGCCTAAAAGTTTCTTCATAACTGTTTGCAAATCATCTATAGTATATTTTTTATCCATTTTATACCTCTCATTTGTTTTTATATTAGTATCTCACTTTTAATATTTTATTTCAAGTTTTTTAGTAATAATTTTTTAAGGATTAATATTCTTTACATATTATAAATTTGGTGATAAAATAATTTGGATAAATGGTTTGTCTTAATTTGTTAAAGGAGTGGTTTTATGTATTGTATGCATTGTGGTAAGCAAATTGCAGATAATTCAAGATATTGTAAGTACTGCGGAAAACTTGTTGCAGAGGATGAAATAAGAACGGTAAAAAGCGGCAATGAGGAAGATATAAATATAGAGTTATATGGACAGGCAAACAACGAAATTGCAGGGGTAACAGAGCCTGAATTAACTTCTGATGATGAAATACCAGAGGAAAAAATCGAAACGTCTGCTGTTAAGAAAGAAAAAGCAGATTTTGTTGATATGATTTTAGACAAGGCTTCAAGCAAAAATAATGATGATGAAGTTATTGAAGATTTCTTTTTTGCTCATGTTTCAAAGAAAAAGAAAATAGCATTGTTTATGCTGGCTGTATTTGTAACGGCAATAATTGCGGCAATGGTATTTGCGGCGTTTTTTCCTAATTTAATTTAGCCAATATTGAAAATAACGGAATTTAATTTATAATTGTATAATACAAATAAAAAAACTCTCGTCACACCGAGAGCTTTTTTATATTGAGTATAAAGATTAATTATTTAATTTTAATTAGATTGCACGAGTAATTGTACCCTTGTGCATACCAGTTCTTAAACATCTTGTACAAATGTTAATAGACTTAACATTACCATTATCTTCAACAATCTTAATCTTCTTAATGTTTGACTTCCAAGTCTTGTTAGCTCTTCTTGAAACCTGACTACGGTTAATACTGATTCTGTGACCTGTCTGTCTAGTCTTCTCACAAATTTCACACTTTGCCATTGATTACACCTCCTTAGTCAATTACTCATCGTTATTTATTCTATCAGAAAAGTATTATAAATGCAAGAAAAATTTTTGGAAAATTTGAAATTTATTCAATAAGACTAAAAATATTGATAAAAAATGCTGAATGGTGTATACTCTTTATAAGTAAAAAAAGATATTAATGAAAATCATATATATGTATCAGAGGGTGAAAGATGAAACCAAGTGAGAGCATTGAGACAGTCAGAAATATAGGAAAGACAAGGGCTGAACAGCTTAATAAGCTGGGCATTGAGAGTGTTGAGGATTTAATTGAATATTATCCAAGGGATTATGAAGACAGAAGCCGGTTTGTTCCTGTAAGTGATATTGAAGCCGGTAAAATGAATACTGTCAGAGGAAGAATTGCTTCACCTCCTTCTGCTAAAAGAATAAAAAATATGACTATTGTAAATGTAAGAATTACAGACAGCAGCGGAAGTATTGAGTGCGTATGGTTTAATCAGCCGTATATTAAAAATCAGCTTACGCTAGGGAGAGAATACAGCTTTACCGGAAAGGTAACAGAAAAGTTTGGCAGAATTCAGATGGAATCACCAGACTATGAACCTGTGTCTGGAGATAGTCTTAATACAGGCAGAATAGTGCCTGTGTACACTGTGCCTAAAAAGATGTCTCAGAAGATAATAAGAGGATGTATAAAAGATGCTATGGATTCTGTGGATGGAACCCTTGAAGAATATATGCCTGAATCTATAATAGAAAAAAATAATTTGTGCAGCAGAGAATTTGCAGTAAGGAATATTCATTTTCCTGAAAGTGACAGTGCTTTTTTTAAAGCAAGAAGAAGGCTTGTATTTGATGAACTGCTTTTTTTGCAGCTTCATTTGCTTGAACTCAAAGGAAATGTATGCAGTAAAAAAAGTAATGTTATTATAAAGGATTATGATGACTTGTGTATTAGAAAGCAGCTTGGTTTTAATCTTACAGACGCACAGGAAAAGGTACTTGAGGAGATAAAGTCAGATTATAAAAGCGGCTTTGTTATGAACAGACTTATACAGGGGGATGTTGGCTCAGGTAAGACTGCCCTTGCAATGATAGCAGCATATATTGCGGTTAAAAACGGATACCAGGCTGTTCTTATGGCACCTACAGATGTACTTGCAAATCAGCATTATAAGAGCTTTTGTGAAATTTTTGAACCATTGGGAATTAAATGTGAACTTCTTACAAGCGGATTGAAGAAAAGAGAAAAAAACTCAGCTTATGACAATATCGTAACAGGATATGCAAAAATTATAATAGGAACCCATGCTCTTATACAGGATAAGGTTGTATATAATAATCTTGGTCTGGTAATTACTGATGAACAGCACCGTTTTGGCGTCCGTCAAAGAGAAATGCTTGCAGATAAGGGTGATGAACCTCACGTGCTTGTAATGACTGCAACACCTATACCGAGAACTTTGGCTCTTATCCTATACGGAGATTTGGATATTTCAATTATAGACAAGCTTCCTCCCGGAAGAAAAAAGGTGGATACATTTGCTGTAAACCATAGTTATTACCAAAGGCTTTATGCCTTTGTGAAAAAAGAAGCGGCAAAGGGACGACAAGCTTATATTATATGTCCTATGATTGAAGAAAATGATAAAATGGAACTCAGAGCTGTAATAAGCTATACGGAAGAGCTTGAAAGAAATATTTTTCCTGAACTCAGGGTATGCTGTATACATGGCAAAATGAAAAATGATGAAAAGCAAAGAATAATGAATGAGTTTGCTGAAGGAAATATTGATGTGTTGGTTTCAACTACAGTTATAGAAGTTGGAATTAATGTGCCAAATGCTTCTCTTATGATAATAGAAAATGCGGAAAGATTCGGGCTGTCAGCTCTTCATCAGCTGAGAGGAAGAGTTGGAAGAGGCAGTGAAAAAAGCTATTGTGTCCTTGTAAGCGATGCTAAAAACAAAACGGCAAAAGAAAGACTTGAAATTATGTGTAAAACAAATGATGGTTTTGTTATATCTGAAAAGGATTTAACATTGAGAGGTCCGGGGGACTTCTTTGGAACAAGGCAGCATGGTCTGCCAGAAATGAAAATTGCCAATTTATACAAAGATGTAAATATACTAAAAGAGGTGCAAAAAACGGCAATTGAACTTTATAATAGTGACAGAGAATTGAAATCTGTAGAAAATTCACTATTAAAAGCAAAGATTTTTGATATATTTACAACAAAAATTAAAAAAATTTGCTTATAATGAAATAAACTGTTTACTTAATTGAAATTTTTTTGTATAATAGACATATATGTAAAGGTGGAGAACTATATGAGAGTAATATCAGGTTCTGCAAGAGGGCATAAACTAAAAGCTCCGGAAGGTCTTACAACACGGCCTACAACAGACAGAATAAAGGAATCTCTTTTTAACATTATTGCTGCAGATATGTATGAATGCAGGTTTCTGGATTTGTTTAGCGGAAGCGGTGCGATGGGTATTGAGGCCTTGTCAAGAGGCGCAAAAAAGGCTGTTTTTGTTGATAAAGATAGAAAAAGTGTTTCTGTAATAAGAGATAATCTAAAAGCGACAAAACTTGAAGAAAGAGCTATGGTTTTAAATTGTGATACAGCCTTGGCTATTGCAAAGCTTGGAACACTTGGAGAAAAATTTGATATTATATTTATGGACCCTCCATATAACAAAGGTTTTATTGAAAGTACCCTTACATACATTGTTAAGGAAAATATACTTGCTGATGACGGCTATATTATTGCAGAGCAGTCACAGGGAGATGAAATACCAATGATTCCTGAGCTTGATGTTATAAGAGTGAAGGACTATAAAATAACTAAAATGACTTTTCTGTCAAAAGCAGAAAAGTAATTGGGGGATTAAATATGCATATTGCTGTATATCCTGGCAGCTTTGATCCGACCACAAACGGTCATTTGGATATAATAAAAAGGGCAGCAAGGCTTTGTGATAAGCTTATTGTTGCTGTACTTGAAAACCCGGCTAAAAAGCCAATGTTTACTGTTGAAGAAAGAGTAGCCCATTTAAAAATTATACTTAAAGATTGTGAAAATGTAGAGGTACAGGCTTTCTCAGGACTTTTAGTTGATTTTGCTAAAAGTGTAGGTTCTAATATTGTTGTGAGAGGACTTAGAGGTGTAACTGATTTTTCTTATGAATTTCAAATGGCACTGACAAATCGTTCTTTAGACAGTGAACTTGAGACACTTTTTATTTCTGCTGATACACAATATTTATTCTTTAGCTCAAGTCAGGTTAAGGAAATTGCTTTATTCGGCGGAAATATTGATAATATGGTGCCTCAGATTATTAAAGATGAAATAAATAAAAAATTAAATGAAAATAAAAAGTGTGATTAGTTTTAGGAGGAATTGAAATGGAATCTTCAGTTTATACATTATTGGAAAGTCTTGAGGACGTTTTAGAAAAGGCAAAACAGGTGCCTTTGTCATCAAATGTAAGAGTGTCAAGAGAAGAAATTTTTGAAATTATTGAAGGTATTCGTCTTGCTTTGCCTCAGGAAATTAAACAGGCTCAGCGAATAGTGCATAATAGTGAATCTATTATTGACAATGCACATGCAAGTGCATCCGGCATTATTAATGCAGCAAATGAAACTGCTGAAAAGATGACAATGGAGCATGAAATAACAAAGAGAGCTCAGGAAGAAGCTGAGGCTATTATTACCGATGCGAGAAATAAGGCTGAAGATATGCGTATGGGTGCAATTGAGTATGCTGATCAGATGCTTGAAAATACAGAAAATCAGATTAAGGCGGTATTAGATAATTTCAGCAAGAGAGCTAATAATGTAATGGATTTTCTTTCTAAGGAAACAGATGCTATTTTCAGTGAGAGAGAGGCTTTAAGAGATCTTGCAGATCAGGGCTCTGTTCTACCTTACAACGATTCTCAGAACTAAAATAGAAGAGTAGCTTTATTTTTAAAGGGTGCCGATAAAAAAGGAGCAGTTGCTTTTGTCGACACCCTTATTGTGTGTATAAAGGGTATAGAAGCATACACAAAGAAAATGCTAGAATGCCTTGTACAGCTTTAGAAAGAATATATTTGGAGCAAGATAAGTTTGTTGAAGAAATATAGCCAATGCTTTGAGAATGTATTGAAAGTCCGCCAAAGGCAATAATTCCGCTTATAAGACTAAGAGAAAGCTTATTTATTGAAGTAAGTTCTTTACATCCGTTTGTTATCTCAAGTATTCCGTACAAAACAGCTCTCAGGTATTTGCTTATGTTTAAATTGATAAGCATTGTCTGGAGAATTGTGCAGATTATTGAAAAGAAAATTATGTAACCTCCTACAAGCACGATTGCTTCAATTCCGTTGTAAATACTGTTTTTTAATTCCGTTCCTAAATTGAAATCATCAGATGTATTAAGTATTGAAATTTTTGCTTTAGGCTTTGGGAGAAATATTCCTATAAGCAGGGCTGATATGTAGTGTATAATTAATAAAAATAAGCCTATATCCTTGTTTTTTAAAAGTCCTGCACCTACTGTGCCTATAATAAAAAGCGGTCCTGAATTGTTGGTAAAGGACAAGAGGTATTGAGCTTCGCTTTTGGTAAGTTTGTTTTCTGAGTAAAGTTCGCTGACAAGTTTTGCTCCCATGGGGTAACCTGAGAGCATACCGCTGACAACAGCGAATATTCCAAAACTGCTTATACCAAAAAGCCTGTTGCTTATGGGACTTAATATTTTGGATAAAAGTATGGGAAAAGGTGTCTTTTTTAAAAGATTTATTCCTATCATAAATGGAAGAAGTGCAGGAAGTACAAAGTTAAACCATAATATAAGTCCGTTTTTTACAGAATTCATAATTTCTTTAGGAAAGATTAGTATTATTAGATTGAAAATTAAAACAAAAATTGTTATAATATATATATGTGTGTTCTTTTTTATGATTTAACACCTCTTTGTACAATACTTAGTCTATTATATGTGTTAAATTTTAAATTATGAACAATGGCTTGATAAATAAACGGGGAGGCGTAATTGTGTTTGGGAATGATAAAAGTTCCGGCAATAGCAGAAGAAAGAGTAATACTGTAAATTCATTCAAAACTAAAAATTCTGACAACACTAAGCACAATAATGACAGAGTATCTGCTGCCGGTATGACAGGGAGAAAGAGAACGCTGCCTGAATTGCCAAAAAGAGAAAGGTATAACGGAAATTACCGTTACACGAATACAGAAAAAAGTACTTCACAGAGCAGATATTCTTCTTCTTACGGATATTACGGTATGAATAATAAAAGCAGCAGTAATAATTCAGAGAGAAAAAGTCCCTACAGTGCAAACGGTAAAAGAACAGACAGGGATTATTATACTGAGAGAACAAACATACATACAGAGAGTAAAAAGAAAACGGAGAGCAGAAGGACAGGAAATAAAGCATATGGAGCGGCAGATACCTTGGGAAGTGCTATCGGAGGTGTTTCTCAGCTTGTAAAAGGCAGCAAGAGAAGTAACTCAAGAATTGTAAACAATAAATCAGTATCTGCAAAGAGAAACAGCGTAGCTTTGCCTATATTTATATTTTTTATTGTATTGTGCTTTATTTATATTATAGGCTCATCTGTTAATTTTCTTACAAAAAAAATAGTAAACTATGATGTCCTTTCTTATGGCACAATAGATACTCCAAAATCAGCCAGTGCTTTAGTTATAAGAAATGAGAAAGTTTACAATACAGATAAGACCGGCGTAATTTCATATAATATTGCAGATAATGAAAAAGTTAAAAAGGGTACTGTAGTGTGCAGTGTTAAAGATGAAGCTGTTGTTGCACAAATGCAGGCAAGCCTTGATGATATAAATGAGCAAATAATGAAAATACAGTCTGAACGAAAAGATATTTCAGTATATTCCGAGGATATAAAAAAGTATAATTTGCAGATGAAAGATATTATAGACGAGAGTGCTCTTGACTATGCTTATATGAAAATTGGAAATATATATGAACTTCAGAATACTATTCAGAAGCAGTTAGATACAAGAAATCAATATTTGCTTACAGAAAACAGCGGTGTACTCAGTGACCTTGTTTCACAGAAGAAGGAACAGGAAAGTAAAATGAGTGAAAATATAAGCAATATTACAGCAAATGAAAGCGGTATTGTTTCATATTACATAGACGGGCTTGAAGAAGAACTGACACCTGAAAATATAAATAATATTTCTAAGAGCAAAATATCGGATACTGTGACGTCAGAAAGTAGTTTTAAAAGCAGTGTTAAGGCAAATTCGCCTGCATTTAAACTGGTAACTTCAAATATTTGGTATATTGTATCATACATAAAAAATGAGTATATTGAAGGTTGGGAAAAGGGTGATACCCGTTCAATATATATTAAAGACGAGGAAGGAAAGGAACACAGACTTGAAGCTTATATAGAAGATATGACTGCAAATGCAGATTCAAATGAAAAATTTGTTGTATTTAAAATCACAAGAGATATGACCGATTTTATAAATGCAAGAAATATAACTATAGAAACAGAAAGTTCTGAGCGTGGGTTTAAAATTCCTAATGATGCAATTGTTGAAGAGACGCTTATGAAAATTCCGGCAGCTTATGTGGATTCTGATGGTAATATAACAAAACTTGAAAACGGCAATTCTAAAAAAATACAGGTAAATATATCAGGCAAAGACCCTGATGATGCCAACTACTGTTATACACCGGTTCAGATGGGTGTTATAAATGTCGGAGATACAATAAAAATGCCTAATAAAGAAGAAACTTTTGTTATAGCTGATGTGCTTAATACAAAGGGTATTTATATCGTGAATACAGGTATTGCTGAATTTAAGACGATTAATCTTACAAATTCTGTGTCAAACAGTACACACACCATTCTTGATCCAAGTTATAATACAAATATATATATTTATGACAGAATTATGACTGATCCTAGAAATGTTGAAAAACAGGAAATGGTTTATGAATAGAGGTAATATAGATGAGTATTAAAGAAAATCTGGAAGTAATTAATTCCAAAATTTCAGCGGCGGCAGAAAAAAGCGGAAGAAACAGAGAAGATATTTTGCTGCTTGCTGTCAGTAAGACTGTTGATATTCCAAGAATAAAGGAGGCTGTTGAACTGGGTCTTTCAGACCTAGGGGAAAATAAGCCTCAGGAAATAAATTGGAAATATTTTGAAATTGAAAATGTAAAATGGCATCAAATAGGTCACTTGCAGACGAATAAAGTAAAATACGTTATTGATAAGGTTTGTCTTATTCATTCTGTAGACAGTCTTAAACTGGCACAGGAAATCAGTAAAAGAGCGGCGGCTAAAAATATTAATATGGAAGTCCTTGTTGAAGTAAATATTGCAGGTGAAATAGCAAAGCATGGAGTTTCTCCTGAAAGTGCTGAGGAGCTTGCTGTTGAAATAAGCAAACTGGAAAATATGAGTATTTCAGGACTTATGACTGTGGCACCTTTTGTGGAAAATCCTGAGGAAAATAGAAAATATTTCAGTCAAATGAGAAAATTATTTGTTGACATTAAGAATAAAAACTATAATAATATAAATATGAAATACTTGTCCATGGGAATGACCAATGATTATGAAATAGCTATTGAAGAAGGTGCTAATATTGTAAGAATTGGCACTGGTCTTTTTGGAGCCAGAGATTACAGCAATAATAAATAAAGTATTAGAAGCTTATTTAATAAAATTAATAGAGCTCAGTATGAAGAATTACTGATAAAACTGTCTGTGTAAGTGTAAGTAATTGTATTTATGCTAAAGGCAGGGAATATGAAAGAGACAAGAAATCAAAATACTAAATTTCAGATTATGTAAATATATAAACATTTAGGAGGAAATAATAAAAATGGCAGAGCTTTGGGATAAGTTTAAAACACTGGTAATGGGTACTCCCGATGATTACGATGAGGAGTATGATGAATATGATGACTATGATGAAGAATATGATGATTATGAAGAAAGCAAAAATTCTAAGCCAAGATTTGACTTTATGAAAAATTTCAGAAGAACAAATGACGAGGAGTTTGAAGAGGAAAGAACACCATACCACAGCAGCTTTGCAGGCAACAGAGGAAGCAATGTTATAGATATTAATGCAAAGGTTAAAATGAGTGTTGTTGTTGCTACTCCACAGTCATTAGAAGCTGCAAGTGAGGTTACAATTGAACTGAGAAATAAAAAGACAGTTATTGTAAACCTTGAGGGTATGGAAAAGGAAGTTGCACAGAGAATTACTGATTTTCTGAGCGGTTCATGCTATGCTTTAGGCGGTTCAATTCAGCCTATATCTAACAGAATTTATATTATAGGACCATACGATGTTGCTATTACAGGAGAATTTAAAGAAGAACTTGCAGCAAGCGGAATTAAACTTCCAAGCTCTGTATTCAGAAGCAAACGTTATTAATAAAATGTATGATAGTTTTGTATAATCAGGACAAGACTGTATTTTAATTTTACAGTAAGTATGAGTTGTATATTAATTTTGTATATTAGTACTGAAAAGGGAGAGATAAAATGAATATAGGTGATATTTTAGTAAGTGCTTTAGGAATTTTTTATCAAATACTGACATTTGCCATTCTTATAAGATGTATTATTTCGTGGCTGCCAATAAGCAGAAGTAATTTTTTTGTAAAAATAATTTATGCACTTACAGAGCCACTTTTGGGACCGGTGAGAAGGCTTATAGAAAAATCACCTTTAGGCGGCGGAATGATGATTGATTTTTCACCAGTTATAGCATATTTTATTTTATATTTTGTATACATTATTCTTGTAAGGATAATATACAGCATTTTCTGATTATGATAAGACGTGAAATTTTATGCAGCATTAAAGATGAAGATGAAAAGCTTGCAGCTGCAAAGGCTATTGATAAACTTGAAATTGCAAGAAAGACATTTTCACCTGAGTTTACTATATTTATGGATCCATATAAAGCATATTCTATAAAGGATATGCTTTTGAACAATGATTGCTATGTTATGGTTTACGGCGGTTATGATGAAAGTGAAAGAGTAAAACTTGGTTTTTTCCCTGAGTTTACAGAACCTGATAAATCAGCATTTCCTATAAGCTGTGTGGAAATAAGCTATAATCCTCATTACAGCAGAACATTATCACACAGAGATTTTTTGGGTTCCATATTGGGACTGGGAATTACAAGAGATAAAACAGGAGATATAGTTATAGAGGAAGACAGAGCTGTTGTGTTTACAGATAGTGATATAGCTGATTATGTAGTTGTAAATCTTGAAAAAGTTGCAAGGACAAAGGTGAAAACAAGGCTTATAAGTAACTATACTCCTAGAATAAAAGAAGCCTTGGAAAAAAGGCTTACTGTTGCCAGTATGAGAATAGATGCAGTGCTGAGCGGTGCATTAAATATATCAAGAGGCAGAGCAAGTGAACTTATAAAAGGTGAAAAGGCTTTTGTAAACTGGAAGAAAGAAAACTCAGTATCTCGTATTGTAAAAGAGGATGATGTAATTACATTGAGGGGTATGGGTCGAGTTAAAATAAATGAAGTAATGGGAATTACTAAAAAAGACAGGGTACTTATTAATATATCAGTATATAAGTAAGTCTATAAATAAGCATATACATTAAATTTTTTATAAAATGAGGAGGTCTTAATATGGCTGCATTAACACCTATGGATATTGAAACGGTTGAATTTAAGAAAACCCCTTTTAAAGGTTATTCAAGCGAGGAAGTTGATTTATTTTTGGACAAAGTAATTATGGAGTTTGAAAAACTGTATAAAGATAATGCAAAACTTCAAGATAAGCTTGATGCCAGGGAAGAGGTTATTAAGCACTATAAGGAACTTGAGGAGACAATAAAGAGTTCAATTGTAAGAGCAGAAAAAACAGCTGATGAAACCGTTAAAAATGCCGGTGCGAGTGCAGAGCAGATAGTAAATAATGCAGAACAGAGAGCTCAGAATATTATAAAAGACGCACAGGCACAGGTACAGGATATGCTGAGTAAGGGCAATGGTGAACTTGCAGAGATAAAGTCACAGGTTGCTAATGCAAAAGCTGAATATGTAAAAGTGAAAAATTTGTTAAAAAATATGCTTGAGACACAAATGAAAGTGCTTGAAAGCAGTGCAGAAGATTTTGAGACAGATACTGAAAACGAAAATTAAGGTGAAGTTATGAAAATTTTGAGTGTAGATACAGGAAGAAAAGAATATCCTATTTACATAGACAATAATTATGACAGTCTTATGGATGCTTTTGAAAAAGCAGATCTTACTGGGAGAAGTGTTTGTATTATTACAGATACGAATGTTGCTCCCCTTTATATTGAAAAAGTTACTTCTGTTATGGAAGGGCATTTTTCAAAGGTTTGTTGTTATGCTTTTGAGGCAGGGGAAAACAGTAAAAACCTTGAAACAATAATGGATTTTTACAAGTTTTTTATAGACAATCAATTAGACAGAAAGTCTGTTCTTGTTGCCTTAGGCGGGGGTGTTGTAGGAGATATGTGCGGCTTTGCTGCGGCTACATATATGAGAGGAATTCCTTTTGTGCAAATGCCTACTACTCTTTTATCACAAGTTGACAGCAGTGTAGGGGGAAAAACAGGCGTTGATTTTATGGGCAACAAAAATATGGTTGGTGCTTTTTATCAGCCTGAATTTGTATATATTAATACAGATACTTTAAATACTCTTCCTTACAGAGAAGTTGCGGCAGGCATAGCTGAAGCACTTAAATATGGATATATTATAGATGAAAAATTTTATGAGTATTTTATAAAAAATAAAGAAAAGATAAAAAACCTCGATAAAGAAGCTATAAACGATGTTGTGTATTATTCCTGCAAGTCGAAAGCTGATGTTGTAAGTCAGGATGAAAAGGAAAATGGATTAAGAGCTATACTAAACTTTGGACATACTTTTGGGCATGCTGTTGAGACCCTTTCCGATTTTAATATGCTTCATGGTGAGTGTGTAGCTGTAGGCATGGTTGCCGGGTTATATTTTTCTGCTATAAGAGGAATGATAGATAAGTCTGAAATTAAAAAGTGTGAGGATTTACTGGAATTTTTTGGACTTCCTGTAAGAATTAAAGGTTATAATGCAGAAGAAGTTCATAAGCAGATGTATAGGGACAAGAAAACTAAAAACGGTGTTATAAACATTGTTGCTTTAAAGAAAATCGGTGAAGCATATATAGATAAAACTGCCGATAAAAATGAAATTGAAAATGCTATAAGATATATTTCAGAATAATACATCATAGGACTGCTGTGGAATTTGTTCCTCAGCAGTTTAATGTTTAAGCGGGAGGATATTATGATTTTATTACCACTGGTATTTTTTGCTTTGTTAGTAGGTATTGACCAGGCAACAAAATACATTACTCTGACATTACTTAAACCTGTAGGTAACATTGATATAATAAATGGATTTTTTAGTCTGACGTATGTTGAAAACAGAGGTGCTGCTTTTGGTATGATGCAGGGCGGAAAATGGATATTTGTTATACTTACAGTAATTGTTTGTACATTCTGTGTATTCTATTATTCAAAGCTTGCTGTACAAAATAAATTATTCAGTGTCAGGACTGCAATTGTGCTTGTGTGTTCCGGAGCTGTTGGAAATTTAATAGATAGATTATTCAGAGGATATGTTGTGGATATGCTTAATTTCAATATATTCGGTTATGATTTTCCCGTATTTAATTTTGCTGATATATGTGTTTGTACGGGTGCTTTTCTGCTTGTTATGGGTATTATGTTTTTTGACAAGGAGGAAAGATAATGGATATATATACGGCGGAAAAATATGATGTTAATAAAAGAATTGATCATTATATCAATGAAGAACTTGAAGAAATATCACGTTCAGCAATTCAGAAGCTGATTGAAAAAGGCAATATTACTGTAAACGGAAAAAGTGTTAATAAGAATTATAAATTAAGAATAGGTGATACTGTTGAGGTTGAAATACCAGAACCTGAAGGAATAAATATTGAGGCTGAAAATATTCCTCTTGAAATACTATATGAAGATAATGACCTGATTGTTGTAAATAAACCTCAGGATATGGTTGTGCACCCTGCTCCGGGTCATTATACAGGTACTCTTGTAAATGCACTTATGTACCATTGCGGAGGAGAATTATCCGGTATTAACGGCGTAATGCGTCCGGGAATAGTGCACAGGATAGATAAGGATACAAGCGGAGTGCTGGTTATAGCAAAATCTGACCTTGCACATAATGGATTGAGTAAGCAGCTTGCCGAGCACTCAATGACAAGAATATATAATGCAATTGTTTATAATGGTTTTGAGGAAAATGAAGGTATAGTAAATACATTAATAGGACGCTCTCAAAATGACAGAAAAAAAATGGCTGTGCTTAAAGCCGGTGGCAGAAATGCAGTTACTCATTATAAAGTTGTAGAGAGAATGGGTAAATTTACTCTTGTAGAACTAAGACTTGAAACAGGAAGAACTCACCAGATAAGAGTGCATATGGCACATATTGGACATCCCCTTTTGGGCGATCCTGTTTATGGTCCTAAAAAACAGATATTTAACTTGCAGGGACAGGTACTGCATGCAAAAGTACTAGGATTTGTTCACCCAAGAACAGGTGAATATATGGAGTTTTCTACAGAACTTCCTGAGTACTTTACTAAATTAATTGAGCTTTTAAAAAAGCAATAAGCGGGGTAAAAGTTTAAATTCAGATATTCGGTTATATAATATGGGACATTACTAATATGGGGTGTTTTATGAGAAATTTTGGTAATGAAGATATGGAACGCTTTTATGATCCTTGTGATGATGGAAGAACTAATGAACAAATCCTTTGGGAAGAGGGAATATGTAGGGAAGGCAGTTTAAGACAAAAGTGGGAGTATAATTTTGGAGAAAACGGATTTTACAAATTTGGTAAAAAAATAGCGTCTATTCTTTTGCTGGCAATGTTTTGGGTTGGTATTTCTATTATTGTAAATAATAGCTTTATAAGTATGGTATTGCAGATTTTATTTGTTGTTTTAATAAATGCTGCAAGTATTTGGTTTTTCAGGCAAACCCAAGCATATAAAGGATTTACAAAGCTTAATATTATATATATTATTTGCTGCACTTTGTTTACTCTTGTTTTTTACAAATACATGAATTCTCTGTTTGGTTATTGGGGACATGCTGTCTTTCTTAGTTTATATTACGGCATATATTTTATGAGTAAAAATGTGTCTGTTATTGTAAGAATTATAATTTCTTTATGGGTTATATATAATGCTGTAAGATATAACAGAGGAAATGAAATATATGAAATAATAAATGTTGTATTAAGTATTGTAGCTGTAGTTATAGGTTTCATTTGCAAATTCTTTGCATCTTACAGCAATATTGTTTATTATATGGTTATCTTTAGTATTATGTTAATTGCTATTGCCGGTTTTTTATTATATGTAAAAACAAAAAATAAATTTTTGAGAAATATAATACTTGTATTTTCTTTTATATCTTTTATGGAAGTACTTGGAAGCCGTGCTGTATTTACAGGTGCTATGGATAATTATATTAAAAACGGTATGTGGTAATATAATTTAAAAGTAAAAAAATGCTTGCAATTAATGTTGCTTTATGATATAATTTTGAATTGTAGTGAAAACGGATGGTCCGCTGGTGCTTCCAATAATGATTGGATTAAAAACTGGCATCAAGAACATCTATGATGAAAGGGAGGCAAAGCCTTATGAATTGTGAAATTATTAAAGAAATTGAAAGCAGTCAGTTAAAGAATGATATTCCTGACTTCAAGGTTGGCGATACTGTAAGAGTATATGCTAAAATTGTTGAGGGAACTAAGGAAAGAATCCAGATGTTTGAGGGTATTGTTCTTAAAAGACAGGGCGGAAGCTCAAGAGAGACATTTACAGTAAGAAGAGTATCTTATGGTGTAGGTGTTGAAAAAACTTGGCCGTTACATTCACCAAGAATTGACCATATTGAAGTTGTTAGATATGGTATCGTTAGAAGAGCTAAGCTTAATTACCTTAGAGACAGAGTTGGTAAGGCTGCTAAGGTTAAGGAAGATATTACTAGAAGATCAAAGTAATTGATGTAATTCCTTTATTCCCCTGACTGAATAAGTCAGGGGTATTTTCATTGATAAGATGTATCAGCAAAGAGAAAGGAGATATTTTTATGAATATACAATGGTATCCCGGTCATATGACAAAGACAAGGCGAATGATGCAGGAGAATATTTCTCTTGTTGATATTGTAATTGAGTTATTGGATGCAAGGCTGCCTTTAAGCAGTAAAAATCCTGAAATAGACAAACTTGCTGCAAATAAAAAAAGAATAGTTATTTTAAATAAAGTGGATTTGGCTGACGATAAAAAGACAAAAGAATGGGCTGAATATTTTAAATCAAAAGGGTTTGAAGTAATAGAAGCAAATTCCGCAACAGGAAAGGGAATTAAAGAAATTATCCCTGTTGCAAAAGAGCTTATGGCTGAGAAAGTTGAAAGGCTTAGAAAAAGAGGCAGGCTTTTTGTGCCTACAAGAGCTATGATTGTCGGTATACCAAATGTGGGAAAATCAACTCTTATAAATAAATTTGTAGGAAGAAATATGGCAAAGACCGGTGATAAGGCTGGTGTTACAAGGGCAAAGCAGTGGGTTAAAATTAAAAAGGATTTTGAACTTCTTGACACTCCGGGTATTCTTTGGCCAAAATTTGATGATCAAAATGTTGGTTTAAAGCTTGCATTTACCGGGGCAATAAATGATTCTATAATGGACAGTACTGTGCTTGTTACACATCTTATTGAATATTTAGATAATCTTTATCCTGAGGCTATTAAAAACAGATATGGAATTGAATATGATGAAAATACACCTGTGCATGAGATTTATGAAAAAATAGCCTTGAAGAGAGGATTCCTCAAAAAGGGAAATGAAATTGACTATAAAAGGACTGCAGATATTATTATAGATGAATTCAGAGCGGGAAAGCTTGGAAGAATGACATTGGAAAGCGTTGATGATTTGGAAAAAAATGAAAATTAATTTTATTAAATTAAAGTATAAATATATGTAATTTGACCATACTAAAGTTTGTAAGGCAAATATGTCTTTATGTCTTTAGATTTTTAGGAGGTAACGAATTATGAACAACAGAAGTGAAAGAAATTCAAACAATAATCAGAGTGAGAGAAACTCAAGCAACAACCAGAGCAGCAACAACCAGAGCAACAACAATCAGAGCAGTAACAGAGTTGAGTTTGCTAATGAAATTAGCCAGGAAATGGATAAGAGAAGCAGCAACAACTCTAACAGAAATTCAAGCAATAACAATTCAAACAGAAATTCTAGCAATAACCAGAATTCAAGCAACAACCAGAGTTCTAGAAGCTAAAAATTTTTAGCTATATAAAAAGGCTGTCATTGACAGCCTTTTTTACATATTATCTGTAAGCTTTTACTGAAACAAGTTCTATATTCTTGGTCATATAGTTACCCTTAATTTCCCAATTATTTGAGTAATCTGTTGAAAGATATTTTTTATTATCATCAGCAAGTACTGTAACAATAGTTTTGTCAGTGCCTATTATATCCTGTGCTTTAAGGCAGCCTAAAATGTTTGCACCTGAGGATATTCCGACACCTATACCAAACTGCTGAGATAGCATTCTAGCCATAATAATTGAATCAATATCATCAACTGAAACAACTTTATACATTTCATCCATATTAAGAATAGGCGGTATAAATTCATCAGAAATTCCCTGTATTTTGTGTGCACCTGTTTTATATCCTGTTGAGAGCGTAGGTGAGTTTAAAGGTTCAAGAGGAAATGCCTTGCAGTTTGGATTATCTACTCTGAGACGCTTTGCTATGCCCATTACAGTGCCTCCTGTTCCTACTCCTGCAACAACACCATCAGCTGTCAGTCCCAAAGCATGGAGCTGATTTGAAATTTCCTCACCGGTTGTATAATAATGTGCCATAGTATTGTCTTCATTTGAAAATTGGCACGGAAGAAAAACGCCGCCATTTTCGGCAAGTTTTTCTGTCATTGAAATGGAACCTAAAAATCCGCCGTCTTCCTTAGAAACAAGTCTTATTTCTGCTCCATAGCTTTTCATTAAATTTATTCTTTCTTTACTCATCCAGTCAGGCATATAAATAATTACTTTATGACCAAGATAGCTGCCAAGGGCTGAAAATGCTATGCCTGTGTTTCCGCTTGTTGCTTCTGCAATAATGTCATTTTCTTTAATAGTACCTTTTTTATAGGCGTTTTCAAGTATATAAAAAGCAACTCTATCTTTTATACTGCCTGTTAAGTTATAGTATTCTGCTTTGGCGTATATTTTTCTGTTTTCACCTTTGTATTTTAAATTGATTTCAAGCAAAGGTGTGCTGCCAATCATTTTTTTTATATTTTTAAATTTATCATTATAATTCATTTTTTTAGTCCTCTCATTAGCTTTATATAATTATATTTTATCAAAAATATATATCTATGCAATAAATTTTTTTTCATAATTGGGTATGCAAGAAGCATTATAATGCAGGTTATCCATATAGATTTAATTCCAAATACTGTTGAGCATACGGTTCCCAAAAGAGCACCAGAAATAAAAAACATAATTACGCTGAAATATATTAGTGACTTTCTGAAATAAACCTTGTTATGAGTATTTAGGTATTGAAAAAAGTTTTCTGTACATGAACGGAGATTGCCTGTGCACATAGTAGTTGCACAAGGACAGTCCCATACTTTTTTAAAAGTTGCTACCTGCATTGCACAGACGAAAGATACCATAACATTTACAAGATGATTAAAGCTTTCAGGAATAAAGCCTACTAAAAATATAATAATTATTTCAATAGTTATGATTATGTGTCTCCAGTGGAAAAGTGAAATTTCCTTAAAATGTTTACTGATAATACCTATAATAAAAACTCCGCAGGAAAAGGCAAAAACGGGAATAAAGTAGTTTAATGCCTGTTTAAAATCTCTATTGGCAAGGTTAATGCCCAAAAGAACTATATTTCCTGTTTCTGCATTTGCAAATACATGACCTCTTAATATATATGTATATGTATCCCAAAATCCGCCGGATATGGCTAAAAGTATTCCTAAAGTAAAGGATTCCGAGGGCTGAAAACGTGTTTTTTGCATAATTGTCACCTCACATATAATTCATAGTAGTATTCTATCACAAAATGAGAAAAAAGCAATATTTTATGAAAAATTGTTGAGGTACAATAGATAGGTAACAGATAAAAATAAAAAGTAAGGTTCAACTTT
>CAJKOJ010000035.1 GCA_905201505.1 uncultured Eubacteriales bacterium
ATTATATATTTATATTTCATCCAAAAAAGGAGACATTAAAATGAAATTTTCACCATATACAGATTTAGCTTTGGAAATTGCTGAAAATATATGCAAAACAAGCAATATTGACGGTGTGGAAATGCAAACTGAAAGGTCTTCCCTTGACAACACAGTTCTTACCATTGTAAATATTACAAACGACAAAGGTATAGAAGCTATGCAAAAGCCTATAGGAAGCTACATTACTCTGGAAAGTGCCTATATAAAAGAAAATAATATAGATGCCCATGAAGAGCTTATTTCAATATTGAGCAAACATATTAAAAATCTTTGCCCCAAAAACACAGAAACAATTCTTGTGATAGGTCTTGGCAACAGCCACGTAACCCCTGATTCTCTAGGACCAAAGGTCGTTGATAAAATACTTGTCACAAGACATATTAAAGATACTGTCCCTGATGATATCAACAACTGCGTTGCATCAGTTGCCGCTCTCGCACCCGGAGTAATGGGTATAACAGGCATTGAAACAGCTGAAGTTGTAAAAGGTGTAACAGATAAGGTAAAACCAGACCTTGTTATTGCCATAGATGCTCTTGCTGCCAGAAAAGTATCAAGAGTTAATTCAACAATACAGCTTTCAGACACAGGTGTTTCCCCAGGTGCAGGTGTAGGCAACAAAAGAAAAACCATTGACAAAGAAACACTTGGTGTTCCGGTTATCGCCATAGGTGTCCCTACAGTTGTAGATGCAGCAACAATGGCAAATGATACTATAGAAAGAGTAATAGAAGCTTTTATAAAAGAAAGCAAAAAAGGAAGCCAGTTTTACAATATGCTTAAAGAAACCGCTGAAGAAGAAAAATATAACCTTATAAAAGAAGTTCTTGACCCCTATGCAGAAAATATGTTTGTCACCCCTAAGGAAGTGGACGCTGTAATAGAAAACCTTGTAAACATTATTGCTAACAGTATTAACATAGCCATTCATCCCGGAATTGAAGTAGATGATATAAACAGATATAAATTTTAACAGACAAAAGTGCTGTACAATAAAGCACAGCACTTTTTTACAATTAACATATTTGGAGAATTTATTTTATTAAAACAGCAAGAAAGTTTTTGCTGTTTTTTCTACTTTTATGCAAGTCCAAGTATATTAGGCAAAAACATGGATATTGCAGGAATATAAGTTACCAATAAAAGAGCAGCAAGGATAATAAAAAAGTACGGTAAAAGATACTTCATTACACTTTCTATGGTAACTCCGCCTACTCTGCAGCCTGTAAATAATATAGTTCCTACAGGAGGAGTAATTGTACCGATTGACAGGTTAAAACAAAGTAGAATACCAAACTGAATCGGGCTCATACCAAATGATGTACATATTGGCAGCAAAATAGGTGTAAATATCAATATTGCAGGAGTTACATCCATAAATGTTCCTACAATAAGCAAAAGAACATTAATAAGAAGCAATATTACAAATTTGTTAGTTGTAAGACCTAAAATTGCACCGGCAACCATATCAGGAATACCTGTAAATGCCATAGCCCAAGACATAATTGAAGACAAACCAATCATAAATGTAATAATACCTGTAGTTTTTGCTGATTCAAGAACAATCTTAGGAATGTCCTTAACTTTAAATGATTTGTAAATCAATGATAAAACAGTTGCATATACAACAGCTACAGCTGAACCTTCTGTAGCAGTAAATACACCTTTTAATATACCGCCTATAACGATAACAATAAGCAGAAGGCTTGGAATTGCCTGCCAAAATGTCATAAGAGCAACCTTAAGAGGTACTCTTGCTTCAGCTTGATAGCCAAGTCTTTTTGCAGTAATACCTGCTAAAATCATTACAGCTGCACCCCACAAAAGACCAGGTATATAACCAGCCATAAATAATGCAGCAATTGAAACACTTCCTGCAACACTTGAGTATACAATCATAGTATTACTTGGAGGTATAAGCATACCAACAGGAGCTGATGCAACATTAACAGCTGCACTATAGTTTTTATCATAACCTTCCTTTTCCTCTAAAGGACCAATAGTTCCGCCCATTGCAGCAGCTGCGGCTGCACCTGAACCGCTTATTGCACCAAACAACATATTTGCTACAACATTAGACTGAGCAAGGGCACCGGGCATTCTGCCGCTTATAACCTTTGCACAGTTCACCAGTCTTGTTGCTATACCTCCGTTATTCATAATATTGCCTGCCAGTATAAAAAACGGTATGGCAATAAGTGAAAAAGAGTTAGAACCTGCAAATATTCTTTGTGCAGATGTTGAAAATGAAATTCCTGCCGGAATCATACATATCATTGAAACAGCTGATGAAAGACCAATGGCTACACCAATAGGTGCTCCCATAACCAATAATATAACCAATATAGTAACCATTACAAGGGCTACTTGTACTGCTATACTCATAATAAGCCTCCTCTCTAATCCCTGTTCTTAATATCAATTAGTATATTATAAATGCTGTAAAACACAATAATCACACCACACACAGGAATTATAGAATATATAACACCTGTAGGAATATTAAGTATTGAATCAATCTGTAATAAATTCATTTTTGTAATAGTAAAACCACCGTAAACCATTACGAGTAATGCAAATACAATAGTAACACATTCAATAAGAACGTTTACTGCTATTTTTGCACCTTCTGACAATTTGTCCTTTATTACACTTATATAAATATGTTCTCTTTGTCCAAACATATAAGTAGCTGATATAATAATAAGCCACACAAAGGAGTACCTTGTCAAAGCCTCAGTAATACTGCTGGGACTTGAAAAGAAATATCTTGCAATTACCTGATATGTAACCATAAGCACCATTAGTATAAACACAACAATGCTTGACACAGAAGTAATTTTATCCAAAACATTTTTAACAGCTTTCATATTACTCCTCCTTTCTGAGTGCTTCTACTTTGTCATATATATTTTTTGTCACATCTGACTGATTTGCAATACTTTCAAGCAAAGGCATACATTTTTCTCTGAAGGCTTCAACATCAGGATATACAAACTGTGCCCCATGTTCTTCAGCATCCTTTTTACCTTGTGCAACAGACTCTTTAAATGCATCAAATTCATAATTGGTAGAATCAAGAACAAGCTCATCAAATATTTGTCTGTCTTCTTCTGACAAATTGTCAAGGAAATTCGTACTTGCAATTACAACATCAGGATGTACTATATGCTTCGTATAGGAATAATAAGGAGCAACTTCATAATGCTTGAAATCAGTATAAACTCTTTCACTGTTTTCACCTGCATCAATTACACCCTGCTGTAAAGCTGTATAAACCTCTGACTGTGACATTACTGTACCGACGCCGCCCATATACTTAACCATATTAAGATATGTAGAGCTGTCATTTACTCTTACTATCATACCCTTTAAGTCATCAGGACTGTTAATTGGCTTATCGGAATATATATTTCGCTCCCCTGCGGTGTAAACTGTAAGCACTTCAAAGTTAAACTTTCTTGTAGAATGGAAAAGTTCTTTAAACACACCATTTTCTGTTGCCCTTCTCAGATGATCCATATCCTGATATAAATACGGAGCACCAACAATAGCAAAGTCTGAATCATATCCCTCAGGCACACTGCACGGAACAATAGCCATTTCAAGGGCACCTGTTCTTATAAATTCTGCCATGGACCCCTGTTCACCCAAAACTCCGTTAGGGTAAATAACCATTTCATACCTTCCGTCAGTAGCCTCTTTAAACTTTTCACCAAGTTCTTTCATAGCTTTATACTGAGGATGCTCTTCATTCTGATTAAAGGCTACTCGTATTATTTTGGTTTCTTTATTATCAGCACTTTTTTCATCACCACTGTTACAGCCGACAAACATAACAGCAGCTGTAATACATAGCAAAATAGTCAGTAATTTCTTACCCATAATATTACCTCCTGACGTTTTAAAGTAAATCAACACTTACTTTTACAACAACTTTTCTTACTGTCATAGGTTTGTCAACTGCTACAGCAGGTCTGTGAACATCACTTGGAAAGAACACACAGAAACATCCTGGTGTTGCTGTTATAAAACCTTCATTATCAACAGACTTGTAAAAAATCAAATCTCTTTCATCAAATCTTTCATCAACCTCATATTTTCCTGTATCAGGAGTAAACCCAAGTTTTTCTTCACCACTTGCCAGAAATTGTACATCAAGAAACTTTTCGTGCACCTCAGGTCTTTTAGTTTCTGCATCACCTGTTTCTGCATCAAAAACCTGAGCATACATTTTTTTGCCTTCTATTTCATATACTCCTGCTTCCATATTTACAAAATCATTTGACTTTAAATAGTCAATTGCTCTTTGAACAGCAGAAGGATAATTCTTTAAATCATCGTTAGAATATATTGAAGAAAAAATCATTATTATTACCTTCCTTTACTTATTTTTATTTTCCATAGCGTGTACTAAATTCACAATCATTTTGTGTGACGGAACATTTATTCCCAGTTTTTCACCGGCCTTTACAACAGCTCCGCTTATTGTATTTACCTCTGTAAGCCTTCCTTTTTTCAAATCAGTGTAAATTGATGTACGTCCCTCAGGAGAGGAAAGGGAAGTATTTTTAACCCTTTCAATTATTTCTTCCTCATTAAATTTAAGCCCCATAGCTTCCGCAACTGCCATAGCCTCTTTAATGAGAATTACTGCCATCTCCCACGCATACTTGTCCTCAGCTATATAACCCATAGGCACCTGCAAAACACCTGTAAGTGCACTTAGCGAAACATTTGTAAAAAGCTTATCCCATATAAGCTGCTTAATATTGCTGTAAATATGAGTATCAAATCCGCAGCCGTCAAACACTTCCTTGACTTTTTCAAGGATACCGTTTTTATCAGGAATCAACATACCAATGTTTGTTTTTCCCATTCCGCCTCTTCTCACATATCCCGTATCAAGTATTGCACCATTATCCTCTGTTGTCCCTATTATAATACGCTCCATAGGCACAAACTCAGAAATTATATCCTCATGTCCCGCACCATTCTGAAGAGTCATAACATAGGTATTTACACCTATAATATTGCTGTTCTCCATTAATGCAGTTTTTGAATAAAGAGATTTAACAAACAATATAACCAAGTCAACTTCTCCAATGCTCTTACTTTCTGTAAGAGCATTTGGTCTGTATATTACATCTTTATCATTTTCAAAAAGCTTAAGGCCATTGTTATTAATTTCATCAACAAGCTCTTGCTTTTTATCTATCATATAAACTTCGTTTTTAAGTGAAAGGTGCCCTCCGTATATAGAGCCCATAGCTCCTGCACCAAGTACTGCTATTTTCATATATATCCTCCTGTTTACTTAGAGAACTCTTCAAGTCCCTCAATTGCATAAGCTCTTATAGGACAAGAATCAAGACCCTTAATTGGAAGAGGAGTATAAGACATAAAGAATACATCAGTCTTTAATTCCTCAAGATTTTTTAACACCTCTAAGAATACCACATTTACTTCCATAAGTACATCATGGAAAGCACAAACATCTTCATTGTTGCTTTCAATTGATACACCATCTCCAAATCCTACGCACTTAACTTTCTTATCTCTAAACCACTCAGCAGTTTCTCTACAAATAAAAAGTCTTTTGTCTTTTTCAGTATTTGAATCAGGTGTAAACGGAGCAAGTTTCATAGGTGAATCTATAATAACAATATCTCCCTCTTTAATTCTTCCGCCGCATGCCTTTTCAAGGTCTGCACCCTTAATTTTAGCATTTGGTTCCATATGTGTAATATTCACATAAACAGCCCTTCCCATAAATGTTGTTAAAGGCAATCCTTCTACATCTGTCCAATTGTCATTGTGGTGATAAGGACATTCAACGTGTGTACCCAAGTGACTGGTAATATCCATAATTGTGTGGAAATCAGGAATTGCTCCTCCTGTGTTAAATCTTGTAAGACCACATCTTCTTGTTTCTGTTTTTGGATCAAGTACCTTTGTTAAATCCACAACTCTTAAATTTCCTAACTGATAACTGCTCATAATTAAGCCCTCCTAAGTTTAAAATATTTGTATTTGTTTTCTGTATCTACAGTATACCAGTATACCGGAATACTGTCAATTGTTAATGTTAAATAAATATTTAACAAACTTTTTGTAAAAAAGCCACAAAACCTGTATACCGGTATTCAAGTTTGCACCGTGCCCCTTGACCTTTTTTCATTTTTGTTATATTATTAAATTAGTAAATATAATTTTTAAAAATTCGGAGGGTTTTTATGCAGGCAAAATCATCTCTTCAACTGGAAGCATATAATTACATAAAAAACCTGATACTTTCAAACAAACTCGACGTTGATACTCTGTATTCTGAAACAAAACTTTCAAAAGAAATAGGTGTATCGAGAACGCCTATGAGGGAAGCACTTCAATGCCTTAGCCAGGATGGTTATATAAGCATAATCCCCAGCAAAGGCTTTATGATACGGCAGCTCAACCAAAAGGATATGAGAGAAACTATACAGATACGATGTGCTATTGAAGGGTTTTGCACTCATGCAATTGCATCAGAAACAAATACCAAAAAAGCTCAGAGAACTGTAAGCGAACTTGAAAAAATACTTGAACTTCAAAAGGAATCTATAAATGAAGAGGATAATTATGAAGCATTTATAAATTACGACCACAATTTTCATTTAATGCTTGTCAACTATATTAACAACGAAGAAGCCAACCATATTTTTCAAAGGCTTATGTATCTTATACGGCTTACTTCAAAGTCAGCCCTTGAAGTAGAAGGCAGAATAAAAGGAACCCTTGATGAACATACAAAATATTTTGAAAGCCTTAAAAGAGGTGATGGAGATTCTGCTTACAAAATTCTCGTTAATCACCTTATGATGCCACTTAATGTTGTCAAAACAAAAAAATAACACTTTTTATTTTAAAAAAGGGACTGCTTCACATATAAGTGAAACAGTCCCTTTGCTTTTTTATTTGTTTTTGCTGTGATACCTTGAAATATTCATAAGCAGTCCCATACTTGCAAGCATCATTACAAGTGATGTACCTCCATAACTTATAAACGGAAGAGGTATACCTGTATTTGGAATTGTATTTGTAACAACGGCAATATTTATAATTACCTGTATAGCAATCATAGCTGTAATGCCTGTTGCAAGAAGCATTGCAAATGGTTCGTTTGAATTTCTTATAGCAATGTAAATTCCACGCCATATAAGGACAATATACAATGTAACTACAATAGCCGCTCCAAACCAGCCAAGCTCCTCACATATAATTGCAAATATAATATCATTTTGTGCTTCGGGCATATATCCCATTTTCTGCCTGGAACCGCCTATACCAAGACCGAACATACCTCCGCTTGCTACAGAATATAATGACTGGAGCACCTGATACCCCTTTTCATTTGCCACCAGTTCGGGGTGCAGCCAAGCCTCAACACGGTCACTTCTCCACGAACCAAATATCATTACAAGTACACCTGCTGCACCTGCGGCACCAATTGTCAATGAATATCTAAGTTTTGGTGAATACACAAAAAGCAGTACAACGCTTATACCGCCTATTACAATAGCCGTACTCAGGTTTTCCAAAGCTACAATACCTGTAGGCAAAATCATAATTCCAAGATATTTAGCAACACCTTTCCACGTTGTAAGCATTTTGGGGTTATTCTCCAGTACTGCAGCAAGAGTAATAATAAGTGCAAACTTAGAAACTTCAGAAGGCTGAAATTCAAAGCCAAAATTAAGCCATCTTCTTGCACCGTTATGTGTAACACCCAAAGGTGTAAATACTAACAGCAGCAGAATAATTGAGCCAAAGTACATAAATTTTATACAGGGCTTTAATATTTCATAATCAATTTTAGACACAAAATACATTGCAATAAAGCCTGCCACTGAAAAGAACAAGTCCTTTTTAAGATATGTATACATATCCGCATTTTCGCCCTGGCCTGCTGTATAATAGCTTGAGCTGAATACCATAATTACACCAATAGCAACAAGCAGTATTACACACAAGAGAATAACATAATCAATCTGACCTCTGTATTTAACTTTTTGAGGTCTCTTTCTATCAGCACTTTTATAAGCAGCTTTGTTCCTTGAATCAGGTGCCGCACCATACCCGCTTCTGCCTGATGCACTCGAACCCCTTAAAGGTTTTAAAGGCTGCCTGTTACCATAATTATTCATATTAATCACCATTTCTAAACTACTTTAAATTCCTGACATAATCCTTAAATATTTCTCCCCTCTGCTCATAGGATTTAAACATATCCCAGCTTGCACAGGCAGGAGACAGCAGAACGCAGTCCCCGGGGGCAGCATTCTCATAACACAAATCTATAGCCTCTTCAAATGTTTCGGCAATCTTATAATTTGAAAATCCAGCATCGTCAAGTGTTTTGGCAATTTTATCCCTTACATCACCTATTACAGCTGCAAACTTTACTCTTCCCTTAAATGTATCTATCCACGCTGTAAAATCAGAACCTTTGTCATAGCCTCCCGCTATTATACATATAGGACGTTTCATAGCCTCAACAGCCTTTATTGATGCATCAGGATTAGTTCCCTTTGAATCATTGTAAAACTCTATATCATTAACCGCTGTCACATATTCAATTCTGTGTTCAACTGCAGTAAACTCCATTAAAACCTTTTTAACTGTATCCATAGGAACACCTGCGGCAATGCAGCAGCCAACAGCAGCCATTGCATTTTCAACATTATGTCCGCCTAAAATATGCAGCTTGCTAATGTCAATAACCTTTTCATCGTACCCCAAAGCTTTTATATAAATACTTTTTTCATCAGAATATATACCTTCATCAATTTTGTTATTAAGTGAGAAAAATATTACCTTAGCCTTTGTTTTATCAGCCATAGCTCTTGTGACTTTATCATTATAATTTAATATGCAATAGTCCTCTTCAGTCTGATTTTCAAAAACCCTTTCCTTTGCCTTAATATAATTTTCAATAGTATGATGTCTGTTAAGATGGTCAGGTGTAATATTTAATACAGCACTTACCTTTGGACAGAACTTATCTATACTCTCCAACTGAAAACTTGAAAGCTCTGCCGCCACAATGCTGTTTTCATCAGCATCAAGAGCAATATCAGCAAAAGGATTTCCAATGTTCCCTACAACAAATGTCTTTTCAAAGTAAGCTTTACATATATCACCAACAAGAGTTGTTGTTGTTGTTTTGCCATTAGTACCTGTAATACCTATTACCGGAGCCTTGCAAAATAAATAGGCAAGCTCAATTTCACCTATAACAGGAATTCCCAGTTCCCTTGCCTTATTTACAAAAGGAAGATCTGTAGGTACGCCCGGGCTCATAACAAGAATTTCCATTTTATCTATTATATCGTCGGGGTTTGAGCCTAAATATAGTTCAAACCCACTTTCTGTAAGCTCTTTAACTTCATTTTCCAGTTTATCTTCAGTTTTTGCATCCTGAACTGTTACAACAGCACCAAGTTTTTTGAGCAGATAAGCTGCTGCAATACCGCTTTTTGCAATACCGCTTACTAAAACCTTTTTATCTTTAAAATCCATTAGTATAATCCCCCTGCACTAAATGAAATTTCTACACGCAGCAAAGCCAATAAGACACAAAACAGCCGTAACAATCCAGAACAGCTGAACAACCTTTATACCTTCCATACCACAAAGCTCAAAGTGATGATGAATAGGTGCCATTTTAAATATTCTTTTACCATGTGTAGCCTTAAAATATGTAACCTGTATAATAACAGACAAACTTTCGCATACATATACCAAACCTACGATTACAAGAACCACAGGCATTTTTGTAAGTATAGCAATACTTGCCACAAAACCTCCTAAGGCAAGAGAACCAGTATCCCCCATAAATACCTTTGCAGGGTGACAGTTAAACACAAGAAATCCCATTAATGCACCAATCACTGCACCGCATACATACACAAGTCCTGCCATAGCAGCTGCATAAGCAACAAAGAGGAAAAACGTTGCAACAAGTACAGTTACACCTGATGCAAGTCCGTCAAGACCATCAGTAAGGTTTACACTGTTTACCGTTCCTACCATTACAAAAAACAAAAACGGTGCATATACCCAGCCCAAATCAATATAAAATCCGTCAGTAAAGGGGATATAAATATCAGTACCAATTCCGCTTTTAACTATGTACATATAAAAAAGCACTGTAACAATAAGCTGAAAGACAATTTTCTGCCAAGGTTTCAGTCCTTCATTCTGTTTTTTTACAACCTTTAAGAAATCATCAATAAAGCCAACAATGCCATATCCCACTGTTATAAGCATAACAGCCATTGCATCATAGCTTCCTCTTGCAAAAAGCAATGCAGATATAATAAATCCTATAAGTATCATAACACCGCCCATAGTAGGAGTCCCCTCTTTTTTCTTATGAGACTGAGGACCCTCCTCTCTTATCGGCTGACCAAACTTCATTCTGTGGAGAATTGGTATAACTATAGGGCATATTACAACAGTAACAATAAATGCGGCAAGTATAGCGTATACAGCAACAAAAAGTTCAGGTTTCATTATTCCACACTCCTAAGTTTTTCAATTATTTTTTCAAAATGCATACCTCTTGACGCTTTTACAAGCACAGTACACTTTTCAGGAAGTATACCTTCAATATCATTTATAAATTCTTCCTTAGTCTTAAAATATGCAACCTCACTGCCGCCCATAGCAACGGCACCCTCATACATATTTTCAGACATTTCTCCTATACATATCAGATAGTCAATACCTCTGTGAACAGCATATCTTCCTACCTCAGCATGGTACTGAGGGGCCTTCTCACCAAGTTCAAACATATCTCCCAGAATACAGCATGTAGTTCCTTCACAGGCAGCAAGCACATCAATTGCAGCCTCTACTGACTGTGGGTTTGCATTATAAGCATCATTTATTACAGTATATTTATCCCCCTCAATAATATCCATTCGCATTGCTGTAGGGTGAAAACATTCAATACCGTCTTTTATTTCTTCTGCACTAAGTCCCAAAGCAAAACCTACTGCTGCCGCAAACATAGCATTTTTAACCATATGCTTACCTGGTATCGGTATATTCACAGGTATTTTAATATTGTTATCATCAAGGTAAATTGTACAGCTTATACCGTCAAGTCCTCTTTCAACAACATTGTCCGCATGAACTTCTGCAAATTCATTTAAACTGCAATAACAAAGGTTTTTATACTTTCTTGCTATCGTTACAAGTTTGTCATCATCACCGTTTAAAATTTTCAAACTCTCTTCAGCCATGTGATTAAATACTTCACACTTTGCTTTAAGTATTCCGTCTCTGCTGCCTAAATTTTCAATGTGTGAAACACCAATATTTGTTATTACAGCAATATCAGGCAATGCAATTGAAGAGAGATAATCTATTTCATCAAGGTGATTCATACCCATTTCAATAACTGCCACATCTGTATCCTCTTCTATTCTGAAAATAGTAAGAGGAACGCCAATGTCATTATTGTAATTTCCCTGTGTTTTTACTGTCTTGTATTTTCTTGAAAGTACAGAAGCAACTATATCCTTTGTAGTTGTCTTGCCCACACTTCCTGTTACAGCAACAACTTTAAGATTTGTAAGCTTTTTTCTGTAATATCTTGCTATATCACCTAATGCAGCCCTTGTATCCCTGACTACAACTGACGGTACGGGACAAGCCTCATACTCTCTTTCTGTCACAACAGCAACAGCACCTTCAGCACAAGCCATATCAATAAAATCGTGTCCGTCAAATTTTTCTCCCTTTAATGGTATATAAAGGCAGTTTTCTCCTATATCTCTTGAATCCCTTGATATGGAGTTTATTTCAACATCAGCTCCTCTTAAAGTTCCGCCAATATTTTCTGCAATTTCTTTAAGTGTTAATTTCATATTTATTTCTCTCCCAGTATTTCCTCTGCAGCCTCTGCATCGTCAAAGTGTATTGTTTTATCTCTTAGTATCTGATAGTTTTCGTGTCCCTTACCGGCAATTATTATACTATCACCCAGTTCAGCTATTTCAATAGCCTTTCTTATAGCCTCTTTTCTGTCAACTATCATTTCATAGTTTTTTGTTACAGGTTTAACACCTGCCTCAACCTCTTTAAGTATTGAGTATGGTTCCTCTGAACGTGGGTTATCCGATGTTATAATGGGTATATCACCAAGTCTTGCAACAATTTCACCCATTATAGGACGCTTTGTCCTGTCTCTGTCACCGCCGCAGCCAAACACAGTTATTATCCTGCCTTTAGTAAACTCCCTAACAGCATTAATAATATTTTCAAGCCCGTCAGGTGTGTGTGCATAGTCAACAATTACGTTAAATCCTTTGTTGTTAGGAATATTCTGTATTCTTCCGGGCACACCCTTAATATTGTTTATGCCCTCCTGTATATCCTTTACAGACACTCCAAGACTTAACATAGCACCAATAGCCGCCAAGGCATTATATACACTGAACCTTCCCGGCACCATAAGTTCAAACCTTACATTTTCACCATTTATATTTACAGTAAAATGAACTCTGTCCATTAAATATTCAATTTCTTTTGCCTGCAAATCACTAGGCTTTTCAATACTGTAAGTCATAACGGAGCAAGAGGCATTTTCCACAATTCTTTCAGCCCACTCATCGTCAGCATTTACAACCCCACTCTCACACATATTAAAAAGTTTTGCTTTTGCTGCACAATAGTTTTCCATAGTTTTATGAAAATCCAAGTGGTCCTGCGTCAGATTTGTAAACACACCAACTTTAAATTTTAACCCTTTTACCTTTTTCAGTTCAAGACTGTGAGATGATACTTCCATAACAACATCATCACATTTTTCATCAGCCATTATTCTAAGCATCTTATTAAGCTCAATAGTATCAGGGGTAGTGCTTGTGGCAAAGTCAATTTCCCTCTTCTTTCCGCCTATTCTTATTTCAACTGTACCTATTACAGCTGTTTTATGCTTTATATGGTTTAACACAGACTCTATAAAATAAGTTGTACTTGTTTTGCCGTTTGTTCCCGTTACACCAATTATATTTAAATCCTTACCTGGATTATCGTAAAAATTACAAGCTATAACAGCCAAAGCATCCCTTGCATTTTCCACTTGATATACAGTCATATCTTCAGGAATGTCTTCAATTGAATGTTCTGTAATAACAGCTTTACAGCCATTTTCATAAGCCGCAGGTATAAACCTGTGACCGTCTACAGTCATACCAACCATAGCTATAAACAACACTCCGTCTTTCGCCTTTCTGGAGTCAATTGTCATTGCATTAATGTCAATATCTGTTTTTCCGTTTATTAATTTACCTTCAACATTTTCAAGTATATCTCTTAATTTCAAAATATCACTCCTTCACTGTATTGTCCGGCAAAGTTAAGTTCCGACACAAATATTCAGCCCATAATTATTTATAATTATACTACATTTTTCCTAATCTGTATATAGTAGAATTTTACTATTTTGATTAATTATTGTACCTTTCGGCGGGAACTGTGACTTAACATTTTCACCTTCACCAATGATTTCAACAGTAATTTTGTCCTTTACTGCCTGATTTTTTGCTTTACCTACGCTCATTCCTTCATATAAAGGTACTTCAATAGGAGCAACACCCTTCATTTCAAGCTCTTCTTCACTGTATTGTGGAGTTATCCCCAAATAAGGTAATGAATTTGTTAATAACTCTTTCATTACAGGTCCTGCCACCTGACCTCCGTAATAAACTCCCTGAGGCTCATCAACAAGCACAACAGCTATTACCTGTGGATTTTCAGCAGGAGCAAAGGCACAAAAACTTGCAATGTACTTCCCGCTTCTTCTCGGAAGCTTTTCGCTTGTTGCAGTTTTTCCGCCTATTCTATATCCGGGTATGTATGTCTTATTTCCTGATCCTACCTGAACAACACTTTCAAGTATTTTTTTCATTCTCTCTGATGTTTCTTTTGAAATGGGATTTCCTGCATCCTTATACTCAAATGTTTTTACTGTGTTTCCCTCTTCACCCTTAAGCCCTACTGCAAAATGAGGAGTAACCAGTCTTCCTCCGTTTACAGCAGCAGAAACCGCTCTTATAAGCTGAAGAGGCGTAATCTGAAAACTTTGACCAAAACTCATTGTTGCCAGCTCAACAGGTCCTATGTTTTCCTTTTTATGCATAATACCTACTGCTTCACCGGGCAAATCAACACCTGTTTTCTTATCAAAGCCAAACTTTATCATATATTCATAAAACTTATCACTTCCAAGTCTTGCAGCTATATCCATAAACACTGGATTACAGCTATTTTGTACACCCTGAACAAAAGTCTCGCTTCCATGACTTCTGGGGCTTCTCCAGCATTTTATATATCTTCCGGCAACAGTTCTTCCGCCACCGCAGTTAAAGCTGCTTTCCTCTGTCACAACTCCTTCCTGCAGCCCTGCACAAGAAGTTATTACTTTAAATGTGGAACCCGGTTCATAGGTATCATTAATATTAAAATTTCTCCACATTTGATTTAATGAATCATTCTTCTCCTTTTGCGACATTGAGCCCCACTTTGCCGCAAGCTCCTCATTATTTATTTTATACGGTTCATTTAAATTAAAACTTGGATATGAAGCCATAGCAAGCATTTCGCCGTTTTGAGGATTCATCATTATTATTGAACCTCTTTTTGCACTTTTTCCCCTTACAACCTTTTCTATTGTCTGTTCTGCATACTGCTGCAAATTTACATCTATACTTGTTACAAGGTCATATCCCGGCACAGGCGGAACTCTGTTTTGCTCACTGTTTTTAAGTTCACGCCCTCTGCCGTCTGTCTGTGTCATTATTTTTCCCTTTTCTCCCTTTAAATACTCCTCATATTTTGATTCAAGTCCAATTATTCCCTGATTATCTTTTCCTACAAAGCCTATTACCTGTGCAGCCAAAGTGTTATACGGATATATCCTCAATATATCCTCATCTACCATAACACCCTTAAGCTTTAGTGCGGCAATATCCTCTGCTGTCTTTTTATCCACTTTTGTTTTTATTCTCATCAAAGCAACCCTTTTGTTTATCTTTTCAAGAGTATCGTCATAATCAAGCTCTAGTTTTTCAGACAGTACCTTTGCTACCTTTTCAGGTTCTTCTACCTGTGCATGTATAACGCTTATTGAGGACACAGTTTTTGTTGCAGCAAGAGCTGTTCCGTTTCTGTCCAGTATGTCTCCTCTTTCCGGAGCAATCAATCTGTCTCTTGTCTGCTGCTCATAAGCAGCCTTCTGTAATTTGGGAGCCATAAACATTTGTATATAAAAAAGTCTAACAAGTAAAAGTATAAGTACAAGCTCAATGCAAGCACAGAGAAAAACAGCTCTGCGTCTGGCACCAAGAGGAACACGGCTATTCATACAGACCTCCCTGCTTATTACAGCAGCCGCAGTATTTAAATATTAACTGCATTTAAAATACCGCTGCATAAAAAAAGATATTGTAATGAAGTTTATTTACTCCACTACAATATCTTATTTTAAAATATCACGAACTATTACTATCTTGCACGTATTTTAATAGTCATACCGCTTTCAACTCTTACATTTGCTTCAGGCATTTGAACATAAACCGTAGGACCCGATGACTTTCCCTGTGATGCCGATGTCTGTTTCTCCGACGTAGTTTCTTCAGAATTATTTTCAGATTTGCTCTTCTCGGTTATTTCCTCAGTTTCAAGCTCATCAAGTTCTTCATATCCATAGTCACCGTCATTTTCCTCAGTAACATCCACCTTAAAACCTGCTGATTCAAGCATTTTCTTAGCATCGCTTACCGACAAGCCTACAACTGTAGGTATAGGTATAAGCTTAGTCTTCCCCTTTGTAGCAATAGTAAGCAATATCTTACCTGGCTTTTCATCAAGATTTGTACCGCCAGCAGGTGATTGACTTATAACAGTATCACCTGAACCCAGTATCTGGAAATCAATACCCTCAGCAATAAGCTGGTTTACTGTTTCCTTAAGATTGCTGTTTGTATAGTCTTTAACAGTATATGATGTATCCTTTGCCGCAGCTTTCTTAGTACTGTCATCATAATCAGGCGGAATTGCCTCATAATCTATTATTTTTTCAAAAATCTCTCTAAGCATAGGAACAGGAGTTGCAGCACCGCCTACATCACTGTAATCTCTTGGCTTATGTATAACAGTCATTACCATTATATCAGGATTTTCTACTGAGTGATATGCAACAAATGAAAGTGTGTACTTTTGTTCTTTACGAGGTGCCTGCTGTGCAGTACCTGTTTTTCCGCCAAAACTGTAGCCTGTTATCTGGGCTTTCTTTGCAGTACCCTCCGTGTAAGTTTTTTCAAGAGCCTGTCTTATCCAGTCAGACGTACTCTGAGATATAACCTGTCTTACAACCTGCGGAGACTTTTCATCAATAATATTCCCGTCATTATCAAGCACCTGGCTTACAACATACGGCTGCATAAGCTTACCGCCGTTTATTACAGCAGCCAATGCATTGACAGCCTGCAATGCAGTACAGTTGAAGCCCTGGCCAAATGAGTTTGTAGCCATTTCTACACTATGCAAAGAATCAAGTGTATTAAGCAAATTTGACGCACTTGATTCACCCGGCAAATCTATACCTGTTTTCTCACCAAAGCCAAAGTCATGCTGATACTTTAAATATGTTTCAGGACTCATTTTAGATATAATATCCATCATACCCACATTACATGACTGAGCAAGAACCCCTGCAACGTCCAATGTACCGTGACCGCTTGTAAGATGACACTTAATCTCAGCGTCTGCAACCTTTTTGTATCCTCCGCACACAAATGTATCATTAGGAGAAATAATTCCTTCCTCAAGAGCCATAGCCACAACAACAGGTTTATAAATAGAACCCGGTTCAAAGGTCTCTGATATGTTGAAATTTTTCCAAACCTTATTTGCCTCAGCATATTTTTCTTCATCAGACAAAGCATCAAAGGTCTTTTGCTCATCGGCACTTGTTATCGTTGAAAGCTTCATCGGATTATTTGAGTCAAATGTTGGATACTGTGCCATTGCATATACAGCACCTGTATTAGGATTTACAATTATAGATGAGGCATACTCAGGTGCATAGGAATTATATGCTTCCTTACAGGCCTCCTCAGCATACTGCTGCAAATGTGCGTCAAGGGTTGTTACAACTTTATTTCCTTTAACGGGATTTTCTCTCTGCGTAACAATTGTACCATCTGCCTCATAAGTTCTGAAAGTTCTTCCGGGAATACCCAGCATATAATTATTATAATAACTTTCAAGTCCCCATGAACTGTCACCTCTTACAAATCCAAGAACCTGAGCAGCCAAACTTCCATGAGGATATGACCTTTTAGTATCCTGCTCGCCATAAATCCAATTATAACCAAGTTCATTAATCTTTTTACCGTTTTCGTATGAAACATCCTGAGCAATTATATAGTAATGCCTGTTTACCGCAGGCTTTCCTTCAGAATCAAGAGCTACATACGATTCAAGAGTATCCTTGCTAATCCCAAGTATAGACTCGATTTGTGCAAACCCTGTGTCCTTTGAGAATGTAGGCGGAGTGTATTCCTTTCCTGCTTCAACAGCTGCTGCTCTTGCCTTTTCAGCTTTAGCTCTCTCATTATTGTCAACTTCAACCAATAACAAAGGATCAAGAACAATATCAAAAACAGTTTCTCCCACTGCAAGAGTTTCACCGTTTCTATCAACAATATCCCCTCTGTTTGGAGAAATAACTTTATCCTGTATTTTATTTATTTGCTGATTTATTGCAGTTGTCTCAAGTTCAGCTCCGTCCATTTTTATCATAAATACACGAAAATATCCTAAAAACCCTATTACTATAACAAATAGGATTAGTAGGATAATTAATCTTGAAGAAAAAAATTTTCCCTTTATTTTTTTGTCTTTATCATTAAACACATCTTTTTTCTGTGATTTATTCATTATTATCAATCCTTCATATACAGCTATTACCATAAACAGTTAACCATACTGTTTATTAACTGCCGTCTTATATGCAAAGCATATATTATTATATTATAACTGCCAAATTTTTCAACCAACTTCAAATTCAGCAAACTTAAATTGCAGCAAACCAGTTATAATATATGTTTATTTTTTCAGCAGCCCTTTAATAAATTCCCACACACTTTTATCCTGAGTAGCAATTTTAGCGTCATACTGCACAGTATAACTTTCATTTGGAACCTGTACTTCTGTAATCTGATAAGCCTGAGGTTTTTGTAAACCAAGCTTTTCAGCTTCACGTGCTATTTTATTTAAATCAACATTATCATCAAGAGAAGTTTTCAAGTATTGATTTTCTTCTTGTATCTCCGCTAGCTCTGCCTGTTTAGCTGAAATTTCTCCTCTATAGCTGCTGTTAATTGCATACGCACAAAGTAACGCAAGGGAAAGAGTAAAAACAACGGCAATAGAAGCTATTGTCCTAGGCATATTCAACTGTACTATCTCCTTTTCCTCAGCGTGTTTAACTCTTTTTCTTCTTTTTTGTTCCACATTCATATCATAGTAGTAGTCCTGATAATAATAATCCTGTGCAACAGAGCTGTTATTATACTTTGTATAGTTACCGCTGTAATAACCATACTCTTTATTAACACGGTTTCCCACACTTGTTCTGTTATAACTGCTGTCACTCATTGTATTCTGTATATTATAACTTCTTGTTCTGTTACTGCTTCTGAGTGTACTTCTTCCAGAGGTATTGCCGGTTCTTTTATGATTGTTATAACTAGCCTTATTAGACTTCATGCAGCTTCCCCCTCAAATATCAGCCTCACAGCTTTTCAACAATTCTCAGTTTTGCACTGTGTGCTCTTCGGTTATCTTCTAGTTCTTCCTGCCCCGGTAAAATGGGTTTACGGGTAATAACTTTAACTTTAGGTTTTTTACCGCAAACACATATAGGAAAATCTCTTGGACAGGTACAGGGATTTTCCAGATTTCTAAATACATTTTTTACTATTCTGTCCTCAAGGGAATGAAATGTTATTATGCAAATTCTGCCGCCTGATTTAAGCAGGTCAGCCATATCATTTATTGTATCTTCAAGTATTCCAAGTTCATTGTTTACTTCTATTCTTATTGCCTGAAAGGTTCTCTTTGCAGGGTGAGGACCGTCAGACCTTGCTCCCTTAGGTACAGCTTTTTTAATTACAGAAACTAAATCAAATGTAGTTTCAATAGGTTTTTGTTTTCTTTCATTTATAATAAACTCTGCTATTCTCTTTGCCCATCGTTCTTCTCCATAATCTTTGATTATGCGGGTGAGCTCTTCTTTTGTGTATTCATTAACCACCACATAAGCAGACAGAGGACGTCTTTGATCCATTCTCATATCGAGCGGAGCATTGTGGTTGTAGGAGAAACCCCTGTCTGCCTCATCTAACTGGTGGGAGGATACACCGAGATCGAGTAAAAATCCATTAACACTTTCCTGACCTAAGTCAAGATTTTTTGCTATATTTTTAATATTTGAGAAATTATCTCTGACATACTTAACATTAGTATATTCTTTAAGCCTTTCACCTGCTGCCTTTATTGCATTGGCGTCCTGATCTATTCCAATCAGCATACCATTTTCAGAAAGCTTAGAGGCTATATAGCTTGAATGCCCGCCTCCGCCAAGGGTACAGTCAATATAAGTACCATCAGGCACTATATTCAACCCTTCTATACATTCATTTAATAAAACAGGCACATGCTCAAAATTCATTTTCTCAAATCCTTATTTTCTTTTTAATATTCCACAATTTACATTACAACAGCTTGTACAATTATGGTATAATTCTTTTAAATGCCAAATTCACTGAGAGATTCAAGGCTTTCATCATCAAAAACATAAGAAGAATTATATTCCTCCCATTTAGCCTTGTCCCATATTTCAACTTTGTCACCATTTCCTGCACTTACTATTTCCTTTGTGATGCCTGCATATTCTCTTAATTTCAGCGGAATCATTATTCTTCCGTTGCCGTCAGGTTCGCATTCAAAGGCAGAAGCCAGTTTAAATCTTTTATAAGCATTTGCTTTACGGTTAGTTGTCGGCAGTTTATTAAGCTTTGAAACAAGTTCGTTCCAGCTTTCCATGGTATAAAGTGCAAGGCAGTTATCAAGTTCTTGAGCAACAATAAACTTTTCCCCAAGTTCCTCTCTGAATTTTGCAGGAACAATAGCCCTGCCCTTTGCATCAATATTATGTATATATTCGCCTATAAACATAAAACCACCACTTTCAAACCACAGCAATTCCACTGTGAACCACTTTCAACCACCTTCAACCACCTTGATACTTATTTTACAATATTTACACTAAAATATCAATAGGTAAAAATGGTAAATTTCTTACAAAATTATGTAGTTTTATATAAATATTGCTTAAAAGGCATAAAATATAGCTTTTACTAAATATAGTATAACACAAATATTGAAAACTAGATATAGTATTTTTAACATTTTTTAATATTTTTTAATATTTGCTTAATATATTAGCAACAATATATAGACTATTGTGTTTTTTTACATTTTTGCCGT
>CAJKOJ010000036.1 GCA_905201505.1 uncultured Eubacteriales bacterium
GGTGGGAAGTAATAAGAAGTAAAGAAAGTTTGTTAGGGTATAATAAATATCTTAACATTGATTTAGAAAAACTTAAAGATGTTGATTTTGATAAAAATGCAATTATTCTTTCTAACGGGAGAAGAATTAAAAAAATTGTTTATAGAAGTTTTTTACCAATTATAATTGATAATTATTCGGGAATTGCCTATTTACAGGATGAATTTAATGAGAACACTATTTTTGTTTATTTAATAGATGCTAATAAAAAATTATTTGTAGACAGACACTTTAATGAAGATGCTCAATATATTTTAGAATAGTAACGGTAATTTTTATTAGAAGAAAAGCGGTTTTCTAATAATGATTGAATAGGCATATTTATAATGAATATAACACAAAATTAGCCAGGATGTAGAATTTTTAAAAAAATGTTATTTGAAAGGGGAATTTATATGAAAAGAAAAGTATTTTTATTTATGTTATTTACGTTTTTGTCAGTAACTTTTTGTTATGCTGCTGATGAAATAAATATTACAGTAGACGGCGAAAATGTTATATCTGATACACCGCCACAAATAGTTGAGGGGAGAACACTGGTACCTTTAAGAGCTATATTTGAGGCTCTTGGGGCTGAAGTAAACTGGAACAGCGAGGAGAAAAGCTTAAATACAGTTAAAGATGATACAGAAATTTATATGAAGATAAATGACAATATTTATACTGTAAATGATGAAGTAAAAGTTTTAGATGTATCTCCTGCTATTATTGAAGGGAGAACAATGGTACCTGTAAGAGCTATAAGCGAGAGCTTTGGCTGTGATGTTAAATGGGATAGTGAAAGCAAATCTGTTATAATAACAACGCCTGTTGAAACAGTTACTGCAACTGCAGAAGTAACTGAAAAGACTACAGAGACAACTACTGAAGCGGTAAAAGAAGAAATTACAGAAACAGAAAGTGTAAATCCGTTAAGTTTTGATGGTACATATAAAGTAGGCAAAGATCTGAGTGACGGTGAATATGAATTTAGAGTTGCTGATGGTTATGAATTTGCTTTTGTATTAATATCAGGGCATTTTGTAAATGAAAATAACAAGGGGTATTTGATAAAAAGTACTACGCATATTAGTTTAACTAAGGGTTCGGAAATCACAATAACTAACTGTGATATTTATAAAAAGAAAAGATTATATGCAAAACATAGGGATAATTTTGTTTCTGATGTAGATATGGACTTGAACAAGGTTTCTCCAGAGTTAAAGATAAAGTTAAAAACGATATAGACAAACTGACAGAGAAATTTAGAGTTTATAAAATAGGCAGCCTTGATGAAATAAAAAGTGGCTGGAGTGACATATCTAAGACAGATGAAGATAAAAAATATGCTGAACTGATGTTTAAAAGCTGTGAAATTTTAAAAAATTATGTGAATACAAATATAATTCTTAATGCAAGCGAAAAAGTAAAACTGCAGCAAAGCCCAATATCAGTAGACATTGATAAAATAAATAGTAAACAAAAGGACATTGAATATGTTGATTAGCTATTGTTGAAAGATATTAAAGAACTGAGTTCAGCTGAGAGTTTTGCTTCACTTGATGAAATGGTAAACAAAATGAAGCAGTATAATATAAGTCTATATGGTGAAGGTGAATATAATATGATGGGGTATTATGGATGTTATAAATATAATTCAAATTGTTAAGTTATAATTTTAATTGTTGAGGTTAATTTAATTATTAAACTGTTATTGGAAAAAGTAAAAAAACTGAATAAATCTAAATAATTTATTATAAGAAAACACAGCATAAATATCCTAATATAAATTTATGCTGTGTTTATATATGCAAAAAAATCATAGCACCATAATCAAGGTTCCGGCAGTAATCAGTACAGCACCAATTGCGGATTTCATTGTAAATTGTTCATGTAAGAAAATAAATGCAAAGATCAAAGTAATAACAACGCTTAGTTTATCAATCGGTACAACTTTTGATACTTCGCCTATTTGCAAAGCCTTATAATAGCAAAGCCATGACGCTCCTGTCGCAAGTCCTGATAATATCAAAAAAAGCCAGCTTTTCTTGCCTATTTCTGTTATTCCATTCTGCGACCCTGTTATGAAAACCATTCCCCATGCCATAGCAAGTACAACAACGGTCCTAAGTGAAGTTGCAAGATTAGAATTTACTCCTTCGATGCCTATTTTGGCAAGAACAGATGTAAGAGCAGCAAATACAGCAGATAAAAGTGCAAATATAAACCACATTATATGACCTCCTTATATTATGATAATATTATAGTAAATGTTTATATATTTTGGTTTGTAATTTTAGGAATATATTTCCATATTTATTTTAATTATATCATATATGGGACCTAAGTACTAAGTATTTTTAAAATTCATAAATAAAAGGATAGGACCATTGAAGAGTTCTATCCTTTTATAAAACATAATAATTTTATGAATCAGAAATTTAAATCAAATTTATTTATCATTTATTTCTATACCGCCGTTATCAATATTTGTTCTTTCATTAACACCTGTAATGTCTGAAAGTACCCAGTCAAATTCTCCTGTAGTGATAACAGAGCCGCAGTATTCACACTGACCTGAGCTTGTAACAGTGGTTGGAGCACCGCAGTTTGGACAGTTTGTAACGGATTTGTTGCTTTTGACAGCATCTGTAAGCACTCCTGTTTTTCTCATAAAGGTGTACAAGTATTTAAGATAATAATCAACTGTCGGGTCGCCCTTTATAATACTGCCTGTTTTTTCATCTTTGATATAGTCACCCATACGGCTGTCTATAAATACAGTTAAATATTCATAGTCCTTATCTCTGACATATTTATATAGGTATGCCTGATTAATATTTATCCTTGAAAGATCATTAATCCAGCCTTTACTGATATATTCTTCAAGCTGTTTTTTGTGTTGATTGAAAAGTTCTTCTTTTTCAAAATTTCTAACCTTATCAAAATCTCTTTCTGACCATGCTCTCTGGAGAGTAATAAATGCTTCCTTAACCCATGAAATGAATTTACTGCTGCTAAAATCAGGGTCATATTGTATAAGGGCAGTTGTAATTTCATCAGTATTATCTTTTACATCAGGTGTAATGTCAGTATGATTTACAGGAGTATATTTTCTTCTCCTTGAAATGATACAGTAAACACCTGCAATGATAATAACTATAAATATGGCAGAAGGAACGCTGAAGCCATATGATGAATAGCCTCCGGTATGGTAAATACCTCTATAACTTCCGCTATAGCCGCCATATCCTCCTCCATAGCTGCTGCCTGAGCTATGGCTTGAAGAACTGTAGCTGTTATAATTGCCTAAATCAGCTGACGCTGAAGCTGTAAAAAAAGCAAATGACAAGAGTAAAAATATAATTGCAGCTTTATTTTTCATATTATTCATCCTTAAAGATTAATAAAATATTCCATAATTTTATGACCGTTTTCTATGTAAATTCCGCTTGCTTTTGCACCTTCTTCTGTAAATTCGCCGCCGATTGTAGGATTGCTCTTTTTATATATGAGGAAAGGAATCGGATCATTTGTATGGGTTTTAAGGCTTAAAGGTGTTGCATGGTCGGGCATAATCAATACCTTGTAATCATCATAATTTTCAAGAGCTTCGAGTACCGGTCCGAGAATTTTTTCATCTATTATCTCAAGAGATTTCTTTTTGTTTTCGATTTCATATCTATGACCGCACTCATCAGGTGCTTCTACGTGGATATATACAAAGTCCTGTCCGTTTTCAAATTCTTTTATTGCGGCTTTAGCTTTGCCCTCAAAATTGGTATCCATATATCCTGTTGCACCGGGAACATAAACTACATTCATACCTGCAAACTTTCCTATACCTTTTAAAAGGTCAACTGCTGAAATCATAGAACCTTTTAATCCATACTTTTCTGTAAAAGGCATAAGGCTTGCCCTAACACCTTCGCCCCAAAGCCACATACTGTTGGCAGGTTTCAATCCCCTTGCTTCTCTTGCCTTATTTACAGGGTGGTCTTTAAGCAAATCATAGGATTTAACCATTAGTTCATAAAGCTTTTGAGCATTAGGGTGATTTGGTATGTATTCTTTAATTGGTTTACCTGTAATGTCATGAGGAGGTGTAAGTTCTCCAACTTCAAGAGTACCATTGTTCCAAATAAGACAATGTCTGTAACTTACACCGCTGTAAAGCTTAAATTCGTCATTGCCTAAATTCTTTTCAAGATAGTCAACAAGTTCTTTTGCTTCTTCTGTGCTTATATCATCGGCACAGTAATCAAGAATAGTCTTATCTTCATAATTTGGCTCGTCTGAAAGTGTAACAAGATTGCATCTGAAAGAAATATCTGTATCTTTCATATCTATGCCTATGGAGCCTGCTTCAAGGGGAGAGCGGCCTGTATAATAAACCTGTGGATCATAACCTAAAACAGAAAGGTTTGCAACATCACTGCCGGGTTTCATATTGTCCGCAACTGTTTTAACAAGTCCGATTATACTTTTTTCAGCAAGTTTATCCATATTGGGAGTATGAGAAGCCCCCATTGGTGTTTTGTTGCCTAATTCAGGTACAGGATAATCTGCCATACCGTCACATAATAATACTAAATATTTCATTTTTATTATCCTTCTTTCATTCAATTTTGATTTACTACATTTTAACATATATTGTTTGAGTTAGCAATGTAAAAAGACAAAATTAATAAATACTTTTAAAGGTATAAGATAAGTATAAAGGTTGGAGGATATATTTGTAATTTTTTATTAAGATTATTAATATGTATTTACAATAGTAAAAAATAGTGTTATACTTCTAATAAGAAATTGTTATATACCTAACAATTTCTCTATTTTTTTGCTGTAAGGAGATGGAGATATGATAAAAACTTTATTAGCACAGGTTAAGCAGTATAAAGTGCCGTCAATACTGGCACCGGTTTTTTCTGCTCTGGAGGTAGTGATGGAGGTACTTATACCCTTTGTAATGGCTTTGATAATTGATAAGGGTATTGAGGCAGGAAATATGAAAAACGTGTATATATACGGTGCTGTTATGCTTGTTCTTGCTATGGTGAGTTTGCTTTGCGGGGCACTTGCAGGAAGGTTTGCAGCAGAAGCATCTACAGGATTTGCCTGTAATTTAAGAGAGGCAATGTATGAAAATATACAGACATTTTCCTTTTCTAATATTGACAGGTTTTCTACATCGGGACTTGTGACGAGAATGACTACTGATGTTACAAATGTTCAGAATTCATTTCAGATGATATTGAGAATGTGTATAAGGGCTCCGTTTATGCTTGTATGTGCATTGATTATGTGCTTTTTTATAAATGCAAGGCTCAGTATTATATATGTTGCTGCAATAGTATTTCTTGCTGTTTTGCTTGGAATAATAATAAAGAAAACAATGCCTTTGTTTGACATTGTATTTAAAAAATACGATGACTTAAATGCAAGTGTTCAGGAAAATGTATCTGCAATAAGAGTTGTAAAAGCTTATGTAAGAGAGGATTATGAAAAGGATAAGTTTTCAAAGGCAGCAGATAATTTGTACAGACTTTTTCTTAAAGGTGAATTAATACTTGCAAATAACGGACCTATTATGATGATTGCTGTTTATGGCTGTATACTTGCTATTTCATGGTTCGGTGCTAAAATGATTGTGCAGGATACACTGACAACAGGCGAGCTTACAAGTATGTTCAGCTATGTAATGAATATAATGATGTCACTTATGATACTTTCAATGATATTTGTAATGATAACTATAAGTGCTGCAAGTGCAAGGAGAATATCTGAGGTACTTAATGAAAATGCTGATATAACAAATGGTGAGAGCCCTGTTAAAGAGGTTAAAGACGGAAGTATTGACTTTAAAAATGTAAGTTTTTCATATAAAAAAGACAGCAGCGAAAATGTACTTAACAATATAAATCTTCACATTAATTCAGGTGAAACAATTGGTATTATAGGAGGTACGGGAAGCAGCAAGTCAAGTCTTGTAAACCTTATTTCCAGATTATACGATGTTAAAAGCGGTGAAGTAAGAGTAGGCGGAGTAAATGTTAAGGATTATGACATTGAATCGCTGAGAAATCAGGTTTCTGTTGTGCTCCAGAAAAATGTGCTGTTCAGCGGAACTATACTTGAAAATCTGCGTTGGGGCAAAGATGACGCTTCTGAGGAAGAGTGTATTAATGCTTGTAAACTTGCCTGTGCTGATGAGTTTATTGAAAAATTGCCTGACAAATACAATACTCACATAGAGCAGGGAGGCACCAATGTATCAGGAGGTCAAAGACAAAGACTGTGCATAGCAAGGGCCTTGCTTAAAAATCCTAAAATACTTATTCTTGACGATTCTACAAGTGCTGTTGATACGGCAACTGATGCTAAAATAAGAAGTGCTTTTGTAAATCAGATACCTGATGTTACAAAAATAATTATTGCTCAGAGAATAAGCAGTATACAGGAAGCCGACAGAATAGTTGTGCTTGAAGACGGACAAATAAATGGTATTGGAACTCATAATGAATTAATAGAAAATAATGATATATATAAAGAAGTATATGAATCACAGTTAAACGGCAACGGTGACTTTGACAGAAAGGGGGATGATTAAATGGCAGGTTTCAGAGGAAACAAGGGTTTTGGTGTAAAACCTAAAGTTGATAACCCCGGAAAAATACTTGGAAGAGTTTTTTCTGTTATTTTAAAAAGATACTGGCTGCAATGTATAGTAGTTGTCATAGGAATTATTGGATCTGCTCTTGCTACTGTAAGGGGTACTCTGTTTATGCAGACACTTATTGATAATTATATAATCCCTATGACTAAAGAAGCATCACCAAGCTTTACTCCTCTTGCAGGTGCCTTGTTAAAAATAGCAGGTATTTATTTAATCGGTGTGCTTTGTAATCTTGCATATCAGAAAACAATGGCTTATATATCACAGGGAACCTTAAAGTATATGAGAATTGAAATTTTTAATAAAATGGAAGCACTTCCTATTAAGTATTTTGATACTCATGCTCATGGAGATATAATGTCTGTATACACAAATGATGTTGATACATTAAGACAGCTTATAGGTCAGAGTATACCTCAGATTATAAATTCTGCTGTATCAATTGTGAGTGTGTTTACAAGTATGATTATACTGGATATTCCACTTACTTTGGTTACAGTTATAATGGTATTGCTTATGATTAATGTTTCTAAAAAAATAAGTAAAAAATCCGGAAAATATTTTGGCAGACAGCAAAAGGATTTGGGTGCAGTAAACGGTTATATTGAAGAAATGATAAGCGGGCAAAAAGTTGTAAAGGTTTTCTGCCATGAGGAAGAATGTATTGCTGATTTTAAGAAAATAAACAATCAGCTCAGAGAAAGTGCTTATAATGCAAACAAATTTGCCAACATACTTATGCCTATAAATGCCAACTTAGGAAATATAAGTTATGTCCTGTGTGCTATACTGGGAGCAATCCTTGCTTTAAAGGGTATTACAGACATTACACTTGGTACACTTGTTGCTTTCCTTACTTTAAATAAGAGTTTTAATCACCCCATAATACAAGTGAGCCAGCAGCTTAACAGTATAGTTATGGCACTTGCAGGTGCTGATAGAATATTCAAACTGCTTGATGAAACACCTGAAGTTGATGATGGCTGGGATACTCTTGTAAATGTAAAAGAAGGCAGAGACGGTGAACTGATAGAGTGCAAAGAAAGAACAGGTATATGGGCATGGAAAAAGCCTCGTGAAAACGGAAGATTTGAGCTTGTAAGGCTTGAGGGCGGGGTTGTGTTTGACGATGTTGACTTTGGTTATGATGAGAACAAAATTGTTCTTCACAACATTAAGCTGTTTGCTGAGCCGGGACAGAAAATTGCCTTTGTAGGAAGTACAGGTGCAGGAAAAACGACAATTACCAATCTTATAAACAGATTTTATGACATACAGGACGGAAAGATAAGATATGACGGCGTAAATATAAATCACATAAAAAAAGCTGATTTAAGAAGGTCTCTTGGAATAGTTTTACAGGATACTCACTTATTTACAGGCACAGTAATGGAAAACATAAGGTTTGGAAAGCTTGACGCTACAGATGCAGAATGCAGGGAAGCTGCAAAGCTTGCAAATGCCCATAGTTTTATTGTAAGGCTGCCTGACGGGTATAATACAATGATTACAGGTGACGGAGCAAATCTGAGCCAAGGTCAAAGACAGCTGCTTGCTATTGCCAGAGCTGCTGTTGCAGATCCTCCTGTGCTGATACTTGATGAGGCAACAAGCTCAATTGATACCAGAACAGAGGGACTTGTACAGAGAGGTATGGACAGACTGATGAAGGGCAGAACAACATTTGTTATTGCTCACAGACTTTCAACAGTAAGAAACTCTGACTGTATAATGGTACTTGAAAACGGAAGAATTATTGAAAGAGGAAGCCATAATGACCTGATTGAAAAGAAAGGCAGATATTATCAGCTATATACAGGTAATCTGGCAGAAGAATAAAATTTAAATTAATTTAAAAGAGTTTTTACAGAGCTAATCTGTAAAAACTCTTTTTTTATGAAAAAATAACAAAATTTGTATTGTGTTTTTGTAAAATGTGTTGTAAAATATTTTGAAATGTAAATTTAAGCTATGGAGAGTTTAATATGTATCAGAATACGAGTAAAGAAATATTTAAAATGAGTGTGCCTATTTTCTTTGAACTGCTTTTGCAGCTATTGGTAGGCAATATTGACCAGATAATGGTAAGCCGTTATTCTCAGGGCTCAGTTGCAGCTATAAATAACGGAAATCAAATTATGAATATTGTAATAATAGTACTTAATTGTATGAGTGTTGCAACTACTATACTTATTACAAGAGCCTTTGGTTCAGGTGACAGAAAGCAGGCAAAGATAGTGTCAAATGTATCTGTTTACCTGCTTACAGGATTTAGTGTGGCTGTTACTGTCCTGATTTTTATATTCAGCAGACCAATATTTAAAGCTTTGTCAATACCTGAGGAAATTCTTGAACAAACAAGTCAATATACTGTTATTGTTGCAAGTTTTGTGATTGTACAGGCTGTTTATATGGTTATTGCAGCTATTTTAAGAAGTTACAATCTGATGAAAGAAATAACAATTGCCGCACTTATTATGAATGGTATAAATATTGTAGGAAATGCAGTGCTTATTAAATTTTACGGTATTATAGGTGCAGCTATATCAACAGATGTCAGTAAGTTAATAGGACTTGTTCTTATTACAGCAGTGCTTCTAAAAAAGACGGATATGGATTTAAGTTTCCTTAAAATAAAGTATTTTTCTAAGAATATGGCTAAAAGGCTTATGGTTATTGCAATTCCGTCAGGAGGAGAGGCTTTGAGCTATCAGTTATCACAAATGTATATTTTAAGGTTTGTAAATACTTTTGGAATAGCTGTTATTGCTTCAAGGGGATACTGCAATATGCTTGCAAATGTGGCCTATGTTTATTCTATGGCTATAGCACAGGCTACACAAATACTTGTAGGATACTTATACGGTAAAAATGACTACAAGAGTATTGGAACAAGAGTAAGAAATTCCTGTATTATATCAATGATAGTTTCTGTAAGTATAACAGCAATTTTGTTATTGAATTCGGATACAGTTGTGGGATTGTTTACAAGTGAGAAATATATACTTGACCTTTGCCACAAAATATTGTTTGTAGAAATTGTGCTTGAAATAGGAAGAAGCATAAACATTACGATGGTTAAATGCCTTGTGGCAACAGGTGATGTAAATGTACCTGTTGTATTTGCTCTTATTTCAACATGGTTTGTGGCTGTGGGGTTAAGTTATGTACTTGGTGTAAAAATGGGATATGGTTTGGTTGGTATATGGATAGCTATGGCTTGTGATGAATGTCTGAGAGGAGGCGCCTTTGTTCTTAGATTTTTACAGGGAAAGTGGAAGATAGTAAGGGCATAAATGTACTTGTTCATATAATATTAATAAAATTATAAATAAAATGACATAAAATACTGTGATATTTGTAGTATACTTATATATGTATAAATTTAACAAACAGGAGGCAATTTCATGAAAAGAAAAATGACTGCCCTTGCACTTTCAATGTGTATGATGATTTCAAGCGTAAGTTTTATATACGCTGAGGATACAACTACATCTGTACAAGAGCAAACAGAGGAAAAAACTACTGAAGAGGAAAAAGCTACTGAACCAAAAACAGAAGCTCCTACAGAAAAGACAACAGAAAAGCAGACTGAGGCAACTACTGCTGAAGTGACAACTAAAAAGGAAGAAGTAAAAACTGAGGCTACAACCTCAAACACAACTACTACAACAAAGAAAACAACAAACAATGATAAGAATGTTAAAGAGAGCAAAGACATAAGCATAAAAACAGATGATACAAAGTCTCTTTCAAGCTATGTTTCAGGTTCTGCTTTAGATGCCAGAGATTTTAGCTGGGATACAAGTGACAGCTCAATAGCTACTGTAAATTCAAGCGGTAAAGTTACTGCAAAAAAGAAAGGTACTTGTACAATTACTGCTACAGCAAATGACGGTGGAACAAAGTATACATATACATTTAATATAACAGTGAAAACTTCATCATCATCTTCATCATCATCAACAACAAAGACATTTAATATAGATGTAGATGATGAAAAGGATTTGTATGATTATGTAGATGATGATTATTCTGCAAGCAAGTATACATGGAAGTCAAGCAATACAAAGTATGTTACTGTATCATCAAAGGGTGTTGCAAAAGGCAAGAGCGAAGGTACTGCTACAGTTACAGCAACGTATGATGATGAGGACCTTGAATACAGGTTTAAAATAACTGTAGGGGATGATGATGAAAGTTCAAGCCACAAGTCCTCAAGCAAGGTATCAGAAAAGACTGACTGGGATATTTATGTTGGGACAGGCGACAAGGTTGATATAAGTGATATACTTGAGGACGACCCTGATGAATATGACTGGGATGTTAAAGATGAAGATATTGCTGAAATTGATGAGGATAAAGGTGTTATAAGAGGTCTTGAAGAAGGTAAAACAGATATTGAGGCCGAAGGTGATGAAGACTATACCTTTACTGTACATGTAGATGATAAGTATTCTACAGATTCAATTACAATAAAGGGTGATGATACAAAAGATCTTGACAGATACCTTGATGATGATGCTGATGAGTACAGCTTTAAAAGTGACAGAAAAGCTGTTGCCACAGTAAATTCAAAGGGCGAAGTAACAGGTGTTGCAAATGGCATTGCAACTATTATATGTGAACATGATGATGGTGACATTATTCAGATTTTTGTAACTGTAAGCGGCATTAGCTCAACAACTACAACAACTACACGAGAGACAACTACAGAAACAACAACTACTGCTAAAGTTACACAGACTACAACAAAAGCTGCATCTGTATCATTTAATGATATATCTCACAGAGCGTGGGCTATGGATTCAATAAAGACAATGGCTTCAAAGGGATATATTGTTGGCGTTGGAGCAAATAAGTTCTCTCCTGATGCTAACTGCAAGAGATGCGACTTTACTATTGTTCTGATTAAAATGCTTGGACTTGATGACAGTGATGCCGATGTGGAATATGATGATATTTCATCTAAAGCTTATTATTACGACTATGCAATTACTGCTCTTGCAAACGGAATTGAAGCAGGGGTTGCAAATAATAATTTCAGACCTGATGATTATATAACAAGGGAAGAAGTTATGGTTATGGTTTATAAAGGTCTTGTTAAGGTAAATGGAAGTATGAATACTGATACTTCTGTTCTTAATAAGTTTACTGATTCGTCAGCTATTGCAGCAGAAAACAGAGAAGCTGTTGCTGCACTTATAAACAGCGGTGCAATAAGCGGTACATCTGATACTACTCTTGAGCCAAAGGCTAAAATAACAAGAGCTCAAATGGCTGTTATTATGAATAAGGTTGACCAAATTGTAAATAAATAAATTTTTAAATTCTGCCTGCAGGGAAATTTCCTGCAGGCAATTTTTTGTGTAATTTTTAAAATAAGATATTGACTTTGAGTAAGCTCTAGGGTTTATAATTTATATAAATAATGAATGAAAGGAAGTATATAAATAGAATATTAAGCTTAAATTTCAAATTAATTTTAGGTTATAAGATATTGAAAAAGCTTTTCAATTATTATTAATTTGACAAGGAGGTAAATAATATGGCAATAAAACAGACAGCAGGAAGAGCGGCTTTAGGTGAATTTGCACCTAAATTTGCACAGTTGAATGATGATGTGTTGTTTGGTGAGGTATGGAGCAGAGAGGATAAGCTTTCATTGCGTGAGCGTTCGCTTGTTACTGTGGTTGCTTTAATGTCACAGGGACTTGTTGATTCATCTTTTAAGTATCATCTTATGTCAGCAAAAAATAATGGTATAACAAAGACTGAGATTGCAGAAATTCTTACCCATGCAGCCTTTTATGCAGGGTGGCCTAAAGCATGGGCAGCTTTCAGAATGGCTAAAGAGGTGTGGAATGAAAATGAAACTGGGGGAGACGCAAGGAAAGAACATGAAAATAATATGATTTTTACTATTGGTCAGCCTAACGATGGTTTTGCAGGGTTTTTTATCGGGCAGAGCTATATTGCACCTCTTTCAACACAGCAAGTTGGTATCTTTAATGTAACATTTGAGCCTAAATGCCGTAATAATTGGCACATACATCACGCCGATAAGGGAGGCGGTCAGATACTTATTTGTGTAGGTGGAAGAGGATATTACCAGGAATGGGGTAAAGAAGCACAGGAACTTAGCCCGGGAGATGTTGTGAATATTCCTGTTGGTGTAAAGCATTGGCATGGCGCTGCGCCTGACAGCTGGTTTTCACATTTGGCAATTGAAGTTCCTGCTGAAAACGGAAGCAATGAATGGCTTGAAGCTGTTGATGATGAAACTTATAAGAAATTGAAATAATACGTGGAAAATTTGTAAATAAATAATGTGAATTTATTTATGTGAGTTTTTTAAAAATTTTGCCAAAATATTACCATTTATAAATCAGTATAAAATTCCTTATAAAACAGATAATAGAAATACAGTATTATTTGATTGGAGGAATTTTGTTGAAGGCAACAGGAATTGTCAGAAGAATAGATGACTTAGGTCGAGTTGTAATACCTAAAGAAATAAGAAGGACATTAAGGATAAGAGAAGGTGACCCGTTAGAGATTTTTACAGACAGAGATGGGGAAATTATTTTAAAAAAATATTCGCCTATTGGTGAGCTTGGTGCATTTGCTAAAGAGTATGCAGAGAGTTTGGCTAAAAATGCAGGACATATTACATGTATTGTAGACAAGGATCAGATAATTGCCGTGTCAGGCGGAACCAAAAAAGAATTTATGGAAAAGCATATAAGCTCTGAGCTTGAAGAAGTGATAAACAACAGGAATATGCTGATTGCTGACAGAAATGACAGCAACTTTGTGCCTATACTTGAAAATGACAGTGAAAGCTATAATCACGAATTAATAACCCCTATAATTTGCGAGGGTGATGTGTTAGGTGCAATTGTTATGTTAAGTGACAGTCAATCCATGGGTGAAGTAGAGGGAAAACTTGCACAGACAGCTGCCGGGTTTCTTGGGAAACAAATGGAGCAATAAAAGAAGTATGAAATTGGCAGAGTATCTATCCCAAACAGATAGGCTCTGTCTTTTGTTATTACATATAATCAGGGGATTAAGAAAAATAAAGATAATTTATTGATTTGTTTAAAGTAAAATGTTAAATATTGTGCATCATACATAGAAAAAATTAAAAATGTATGATATACTATATTAAAATAAAGTTATATTCAGGTAAGCGGAAAAGAAGGTGAGTATTCTGAAAGTAATTGAAAACGATATAAAAAGCAGAAGTTTTAAAAGAGCTTATTTAATTTACGGCGAAGAAGACTATTTGGTAAAAAAATATACAGGGCTTTTAAAAAATAATATTGTATCAGAAGACAATGCTGTGATGAATACAGAAGTATTTGAAGGTAATGACTGCAATGTTGATAAAATAATAGGAGCAGGGGATACGGCACCTTTTTTCAGTGATTACAGGCTTGTAGTAATTTCAAATTCGGGATTGTTTAAAGATGGAAGAAAGGCAGACAGTACTGAAATAGCTGAAGCTGTCAAAAATATTCCTGAGGACTGTGTATATCTGTTTACAAATGAAAAGGTTGATAAAAGAAATATTCTTTATAAGGCTGTAAAAAAAGTTGGGTACTGCTGTGAAATTAACTATCAGGATATTAAAGGTCTTACAGAATGGATTAAAGAAGAATCAGGAGGAAGGCTTGATAATAACACGGCAAATTACTTTGTGAAAAATATAGGCAGCAGTATGAAGCACCTTGCTGGTGAGCTTGACAAGCTCCTTAATTATGCAGGGGATAAAAAAATTACTTCAGAGGATATTGACACTGCTTGTACAAAATCAGCGGAAGTAAATATATTTAATATGGCAGCAGCAATAGGAAACAAAGATACCGAAAAAGCCCTTGAAATATATAACAATATGATATTTAACGGTGAAGAGCCCATAGGCATACTTGCTATGATAGCAAGGCAATTCAGGCTGATTATGCAGTGCAAATACTTACAGAGCAAAAAGAACTATAATGCAAGGCAAATAGCTGCTGAGCTTAAACAAAGAGAGTTTGTAGCTGCAAATTGTCTCACTCAGGCTAAAAATTTTAAGCTGGCAGTATTAATGAAAGCAATTGAGGATTGTGCGGAGTGTGACAGCAATATTAAAGCAGGTTTAATTGGAGCAAGACTTGGTGTTGAACTTATTATTTTAAGATACAGCAAATAAATTTGACAAATTGAGATAATGCAGTTATAATCATAGTATATTTATAGGATTATAGGTTAATTTATTTTGAGGTGTAATATGAAAATTTCTACTAAAGGAAGATATGCTTTAAGATTAATGCTTGATTTGGCGATTAATAATACAGGGGAATTTATTCCTTTAAAGAATGTAAGCGAAAGGCAGAATATTTCTGTAAAATATCTTGAACAGATAATAACAACTCTTGTGAAAGCAGGCTTTGTAAAGGGGCTCAGAGGTTCTAAAGGCGGATATAAAATAGCAAAAAAACCTGAAGATTATACTGTGGGTATGATACTAAGGCTTACTGAAGGAAGTCTGGCACCTGTTGCTTGTCTTGATGATGATGTAAATACATGTGAAAGATGTGATGACTGCATTACTCTTGAGCTTTGGAGAGATTTATACAATGCTATAAACAATGTAGTAGACAATGTGACTTTGGCTGACCTTATAGAAAGATATGAAGCTAAAATCGGAAATGACTACAGCATATAAATAAAAGCTGACAGAGATTTGTTATAATTTATAAGTAGGATAATTTAATATAGTTAATAAGGTTTAAAGGTTCTTGATATGGCTAATGATAATATCAAGAACCTTTTTATTTGCAAAAATATATATATTTCCTATTGACATAGTGTGTAATATGTGATATAGTTATGGAAAATAAAACATAGTAAGTTAATAGGTAATGTATGAAAGGAGATTTTGTATGGCAAAAATTTATAACAGTATGACAGAGTTAATTGGGAATACTCCGATTTTGAAAGTAAATAATTACACTAATAATAAAAATAAAGCTAATATATATGCAAAGCTTGAGTATTTTAATCCGGCAGGCAGTGTAAAGGACAGAATTGCTTTTGCAATGATTGAAGACGCTGAAAAGAAAGGTTTACTGAAAAAAGGCGGAACAATTATTGAACCTACAAGCGGAAATACAGGAATTGGTATTGCTGCTGTAGCTGCTGCAAAGGGCTACAATGCTATACTGACAATGCCTGAAACTATGAGTATTGAGAGAAGAAATTTGTTAAAAGCTTATGGTGCAGAGGTTGTGCTGACAGATGGCACGAAAGGTATGAAGGGTGCAATTGAAAAAGCCAATGAATTGAAAAATGAAGTGGAAAATTCTATTATTTTGGGACAGTTTGAAAACAAGGCAAATCCTGAAATACACAAGATGACAACAGGCCCTGAAATTTGGAATGCTCTTGACGGTAATGTAGACATATTTGTTGCGGGAATAGGTACCGGAGGTACAATTACAGGAGCAGGTGAGTATCTAAGAGAAAAAAATCCTGATATACAAATTATAGCAGTTGAACCAAAGGGGTCCCCTGTATTATCACAAGGATATGCCGGTGCACACAAAATACAGGGAATTGGTGCCGGCTTTGTGCCTGATACATTAAATAAGGATATTTATGACGAAATAATTGTTGTTGATAATGAAGAAGCATTTGAAGCAGGAAGAAAATTTGCAAGAAGCGAGGGTATATTAATAGGAATATCTTCAGGTGCAGCTCTATGGGCTGCAATGAAAGCTGCAGAAAGAGAAGAAAATAAAGGTAAGAATATTGTAGTTATATTGCCTGATACAGGGGAAAGATATTTATCTACACAAATGTTTAATGAATAAGGGACAGCGGCAAATTTAGTATAAAGTATTTAATTTAATATAGAATTAAGATTACAGCAATTATATATAGAAAGTGATTTAAATAACGAGGTGCTTAAAATGGGAAAGAAAACAAGAAATGAAAGAAATTTTAAATTTGAAACTTTACAGCTGCATATTGGACAGGAAAATCCTGATCCTGCTACAGATGCAAGAGCTGTACCGATTTATCAGACATCATCTTACGTATTCAGAAACAGTGAGCATGCTGAAGCAAGATTCAGCCTTGCTGATGAAGGAAATATTTACGGCAGGCTTACTAATCCTACTCAGGATGTGTTTGAAAAGAGAATGGCTGCACTTGAGGGCGGCGTTGCCGCATTAGCTGTTGCATCAGGTGCAGCAGCAATTACATATACTATTGAAAATCTTGCACAAAATGGTGATCATATTGTTTCAGCCAAGAATATATACGGCGGCAGTTATAATTTGCTGGCACATACACTGCCTCAATATGGAATTGAAACGACATTTACAGATATTTTTGACTATACAGCTGTTGAAGAGGCAATAAAGGAAAATACAAAGGCTATTTTTATTGAAACATTGGGAAATCCAAATTCAGATGTAGTTGATATTGAAAGAATTGCGGAGATTGCCCACAGGCATAATATTCCTCTTGTTGTAGACAGCACATTTGCTACACCATATCTTGTAAGACCGATTGAATATGGAGCTGACATTGTTGTTCATTCGGCTACAAAATTTATAGGAGGTCATGGTACCTCTATAGGCGGTATAATTATTGACAGCGGAAAATTTGACTGGGAGGCTTCGAGAAAGTTTCCGTCACTTACAGAGCCAAACCCGAGCTACCATGGAATAAGTTTTACTAAGGCGGCAGGGGCGGCAGCTTTTGTGACAAAAATAAGGGCTATTTTGTTAAGAGATACGGGAGCGACGCTTTCACCATTTCATGCTTTTTTATTCCTACAGGGACTTGAAACTCTTTCATTAAGAGTAGAAAGGCATATTTATAATGCATTGAAAGTCGCAAAATATTTGAAAGCTCATCCGCAGGTTGAGGATGTTCATCATCCTTCTGTTACTGAAAGCGAAGAACAGAAAAAGCTCTATGCAAAATATTTTCCTAAGGGCGGAGGTTCAATATTTACATTTGAAATAAAGGGTGATGCAGAAAAAGCTAAAAAGTTTATAGATAATCTTGAGCTGTTTTCACTTCTTGCAAATGTGGCTGATGTTAAATCTCTTGTTATTCATCCTGCTACTACAACACATAGTCAGTGTGATGAAAAAGAATTGAAAGAGCAGGGAATAAAACCAAATACAATAAGATTATCAATAGGTACAGAAAATATAGATGATATTATTGAAGATTTAGAGGAGGCATTTAAAGCAGTAAAATAAAATATGGATAATATAGGGCGGCTTAAAAGGGGAATAAACCTTGCGGCTGCCCTTTTTTGTTAAAATATGTAAAATAATTCTTGACTTTGAGGGGATATATTGTATAATTAAAGTATAGAGATAGTGTTTGTTAAATGATAATAATTATTAAATGAGGGGGTATTTTATGAAGCATTTACCTAAAAGCATCCGTGTTCCTATTGAATTAGACAATCCTTCGATAATGAGGAATGAGGATTTATGTATTAAATGCGGACAATGCCGTGATATTTGTACTGACTATATTGGGGTTCACAATACATATAGTCTTGAGGATACAGGCAATGTTGCTGTTTGTATTAACTGCGGACAGTGTGCCAATGTCTGTCCTGTATCAAGTATAACCGAAAAGTATGAATATAAAGATATTAAAAATGCAGCAGAAGATGATGATAAAATAGTTATATTTAATACTTCGCCGTCTGTTCGTATTGCACTTGGAGAGGAATTTGGTATGCCTGACGGCAGCTTTGTTCAGGGGAAAATGGTTTCTCTTTTAAGAAAGCTTGGCGGTGATTATGTACTAGATACTAATTTTGCTGCTGATTTAACTATAGTGGAAGAGGCCAGTGAACTTATTGAGCGTGTAACAGAGGGTACGGCTCCTTTGCCGCAGTTTACAAGCTGTTGTCCGTCATGGGTAAAATATGCAGAGACATATCACCCGGATATGCTTGAGCATATTTCATCATCTAAAAGTCCTATAGGAATGCAGGGTTCAACTGTTAAAACTTATTTTGCAAAGAAAATGAACATTGATCCTAAAAAAATTGTAAATGTTGCGGTTACTCCTTGTACAGCTAAAAAGTTTGAAATAAGAAGAAGTGAAATGAATGCTGCTTCTGAATATCTTGGTATTGATGATATGATGGATATGGATTATGTTATTACTACAAGAGAGCTGGCAAAGTGGGCTAAAGAGGAAAATGTAGATTTTAATTCTCTTGAAGAATCTGATTTTGACCCTATTATGGGGGAAGCATCAGGTGCAGGTGTTATATTCGGTAACAGCGGAGGTGTTATGGAAGCGGCTTTAAGGACCGCTTATAAGTATATAACAGGGAATAATGCTCCTGCTGACTTTTACAGACTTGAAGCTGTGAGAGGAATGAAAGATGTAAAAACAGCTGAAGTAAAAATTGGTGATTTAAATATAAAAGCTGCTGTTATTTACGGTACAAAGGCTGCAAGTGAATTTATAAACAGTATAAAGAAAAGTAATGAGAAATATCATTTTGTTGAAGTTATGACTTGCCCGGGTGGATGCATCGGAGGAGGAGGTCAGCCGAAAGGAACTATTGATAAGGGTGATGAACTGCGTAAAAAGCGTATTGAAGGTCTTTATACGAGAGATAGTGAAATGAAGTTGAGAAACAGTCACGAAAACGGTGAAATTGTAAAGCTATATGAAGAGTTTTACAAAAAGCCTTTAAGTGAGCTTGCTTTGCAAATGCTGCATACAAGCTATATTGACAGAAGTAATGATTTAGGAGGAATGAAAATGGAAAAATATCGTTGTAAGGTTTGTGGTTATATTCATGAAGGTCCTATGCCTGAGGGTTTTAAATGTCCTGTATGCAAGCAGCCTGCGTCTGCTTTTGAAAAAATTGAGGAGAGTAAGTCTGAGGCTGAAAATCCTTATGCAGGAACAAAAACTGAGAAAAATCTTATGGAAGCCTTTGCTGGGGAAAGCCAGGCACGCAACAAATATACATATTTTGCTAACATTGCTAAACAAGAGGGATATGAACAGCTTGCTGAAATTTTCTTAAAGACAGCCAGAAATGAGCAGGAGCATGCACGTATATGGTTCCAGGAACTTGGACATTTAGGCAATACAGCACAGAATTTACTTGCTGCGGCAGAAGGCGAGAACTATGAGTGGACTGATATGTATGAGCGTATGGCAAGAGATGCTGAGGAAGAAGGATTTCATGAACTTGCAGAGCGTTTCCGCAAAGTTGGTGAAATTGAAAAATCTCATGAAGAACGTTACCGTACTTTACTTAAAAATGTAGAAATGCAGAAGGTATTTGAAAAGGGAGAAGAGGCTATATGGGAGTGCAGAATATGCGGTCACCTCGTTATAGGCAGAAAGGCTCCTGAGGTATGTCCTGTATGTAAATATTCTAAGAGTTTCTTTGAAGTAAGAAAAGAAAATTATTAATAAAAATAAT
>CAJKOJ010000037.1 GCA_905201505.1 uncultured Eubacteriales bacterium
CTCCTAAGTAGATTTTGGTTATTTACCTTGTCTACTTAAGAGGTATCATATCAATGTCATATTTAACGGCTTTTTATTGTATTAATTAATGTTGTGTTTGAGAAATTTAAATGAGTTGTTTAAATAGTGTTAGCTGAAAATCCATAAATTTAATATTGTTTAATTGTGCAAAAAATTGTAAAGTATTAATATAAAAATAAGGGGATTGCTTTCGCAGTCCCCATAATTAATGTTTTATTTATTGATTTTATAGACGAAAACCGCCTTATAACTTCTTGTAGGTGTTTATAGAAGTGAGGAAGAGCCCTTTATTCTCAATGGTTTCCCCGTTATTGTTTGTATCTTCTCATATCTCCGCATAAGTTGGTTTTGTAAGGTTGAGCACCATTTTAGCACCACAAACAAAGCAATAAACGCAAGCACAGGACGGTATTGTCACACCACATAAAGGAACTTTATTCATGGCACTATTGTTGCGTATTAGAGGCACATTAAGCCTTACTAGAAAAGGCTTTACGGGTTCAAAACCAACAGCGCAAGGTGTTTTATACCTTGAACCTCAAAAATACACTTTAATTGCGTAACATTCCAAAGTGAAATACCATCCGTTCAGATTATCCTTTCCCTTCTGTTCCTTTGCGAAAAGTTCCGTAGCAAGCATAGGAAAAGGGTACCCTTTCCATAAAACTCTCTCGTTTCCGTCTGTGACAGAAAGAGAGAGTTTTGCTTGTTGGGAATATCCCAAACCCACACCAAACTGGGATTTGTCATCACAGAAACAGTTCCATTTCGTTATCCTTTTGGGTAAAGCCTTTTTTTGTATATAGGCATTTACCTTGTTCACTGTAATTGAGCCATAGCCTCCTTATATTATTTTTATGACTGTGCTCAATGATGGTATCTAAAATCTGATTTGCATAACCACATTTTCTGAATTGCGGAGAAGTATATATATTCAATATATAACCCTCCAACCCGCTGAAATTTTCCTTATACGGAATACGGGTAAACAGACACAAAGAGCCGATTGCAACCAGTTTTCCCTGTTGGAATATTCCCCAACTGATTAAATCCCTATTTATATGCGACAAAAAATATTGCTTCGTTGCCAATTCAAGTTCAGAAGCGTCCGTGTGTTCAGAAATTTCACCTAATTCTTTAAACAGCTCTTTTCTCAAAAGCCAAAAATCATCTGCAAACTTTTTATCAAGTTGTAAAATATCATTCTTCACAATACAAACTTCTCCTCACAAATTCTAAGTTGTCGCTTTGTATAGAAATATTATAGCACCCATATATAAATTTTTCTATTACATTCCTCATTTGTATGAAATATCAGAGCCATCCACACTCGTCAACGGTCGAGATGAACGGGCTTCGCCCGCCGCTGAAAAGTGCGTCCGTCCCTGCTTATGTGGCAGACAAGGGAGCAAAAGCAACGAGTGCTTTCGCTCCCTTGTATAGTATGTTTTTTCTTATATCTGCCCGTATCATTTTATATCGTCATATAAAATCTGGGCACCATTTGGGCACCAAAGCGTCAAAAATCATTGTTTTTTTGTATGCTTCAATGTATAAAAAAGTCAGTACTTATAATGGTTTTCACAGCTCAAAACTTTTCAATAGCGAAAAAACAAATACTATTTTTTATCGCAAATTTTGTTGTATACTTTAATATACTCTTCTGCACTGTCGTCCCATGAAAATCTTGTGTTTATGGCATTTTTAACAACCTTCTTCCAAAGATTTTTGTCTTCATATACAAGAAGAGCCTGATTAATTGCCCACATAAGTCCGCCTGCATCATAATCCTGGAACTGGAAGCCGTTGCCTTCCCCTGTCTCTGAATCAAAGTGTTTAACTGTGTCTACAAGACCACCGGTAGTTCTTGTAACAGGTACAGTACCATAACTCATAGAGAAGAGCTGACCTAAACCGCATGGCTCAAATAAACTAGGCATAAGGAACATATCACTGCCGGCATATATTTTCTGTGCCAGTGTATCATCAAATAATATATTGGCACTGACCTTATCAGGATAACGATACGCCAAGTCTTTAAACATATTTTCGTAGTGATAGTCACCTGTGCCAAGGATAACCAGCTGAACGTCTTTATTAAGCAAGTCATAAGCTGCCTGAAGTACAAGATTAATGCCCTTTTGGTCTACAAGTCTAGAGATAAGAGATATAACAGGAACATTATCTTTTTCAGGCAAGCCCAGTTCTTTCTGGAGTTTTTGCTTATTTACATATTTTCCTGTAATATTATCAGCTGAAAAGTTTGCATATATTTTTTTACTTGTAACAGGATTATTTTCTTCATAATCAATGCCGTTTACAATACCATAAAGTACATTGTTTCTGCATCTAAGGCATCCATCAAGACCGTAGCCATACTGAGGTGTCTGTATTTCATCAGCATAAGTTTTGCTTACGGTTGATATAGCATCGGAATATAATAAACCGGCTTTCATAAAATTAGCTGCATTGTAGTACTCAAGTTTATCATTTGTAAAGTAATAGTTTTCATCAAGTTCCATCATTGATAAAGTTTCTCTTGGAAACATACCTTGGTATTGCAGATTGTGTATTGTAAAAAGTGTTTTGATGTTTGAAAAATACTTGATTTTTGAATACCTGTCCTTTATGTAAAGACAGATTGGAGCTGTCTGCCAGTCATTACAGTGAATAACGTCAGGCACAAAGTCAACATAGTCTAAAAACTCTATTGCAGCTTTGCAAAAGAATGCAAATCTTTCATTATCATCACCATATCCGTAGTAGCCTGCCCTGCCAAAATAATAGTCATTGCCTATCATATAAGTAGGTATATCATTGTTAAGAGTAAAAATGTCAGCTTTTTGTTTACGCCAGTCAAGAGTTACATCAAAGGAACTTATATATTGACAGCCTGTGAGATATTGTTCTTTAATTGTTCTGTATTTAGGGAAAACAACTCTTACGTCAACCCCTTTTGACCTAAGAGCCTTTGGCAATGAACCTATAACATCGCCTAAGCCGCCGCTTTTTGCGTAGGGTGCAACTTCTGATGATACAATTAATACTTTTAATGCCATAAAAATACCCTCCTTTTAATTCCGATGTTATTACAGTGTATCAAACTCTCCCGGGTTTGGTATTTTTTGAAAATTTTACTGTATATTTTCGGCTTTTTATATTATAATTATACTATGTAAATAAAGATTAATCAATAAAAAATTTAATAATAAGGAGTTTTTTTATATGGATAAAGTTTTAGAAAGAAGTCAGATTGAAGATAAGTTCAAGTGGAGTATTACTGATTTATTTGAAAGTGATGATGCCTGGCAGGAAGCTTATGACAAAGCAGAAGCTGATTTGGCAAAATTTGATAAATTTAAAGGCAATTTAAAGGCTGAGAACCTTGCAGATTGTCTTAAATTAAGAGATGAGGTTATGCTTTTGGCAGAACAGGTCTGTGTATATGCCGGACTTAGAGCTAATGAGGACAGCACAAATACTTTTTATCAGGAATTTGATGCAAAAAGCGACAGACTTATTACACTTTTAGGGGCTGCAACAGCTTTTATTGAACCTTTGATATTGTCAATTCCGGAAAAAATGTTAAAAGAAGAGTTTGACGGGAGTTTAAAGCTGTACAAGCATTATATAGAAGATATATTAAGAAATAGAGAACATATTTTGTCAGCTGATAAGGAAGAACTGCTTGCGCAGGTATATGAAATAGGTGCGGCACCTTCAAATATTTACTATATGTTAAATAATGCTGATATTGAATTCCCTGATGTAACAGATTCAAAGGGAGAAAAACACCCATTGACACACGGTACATTTGTATTATATCTGGAAAGTAACGACAGGGAATTGAGGAAATCAGCATTTAACGTTTTATATGATACTTATTACAAACAGAAAAATACAATTGCTGCTATTTACAGTGCATCTGTCAAAAAAGACGTTTTCAATGCCAAAGCAAGAAAATATGAATCAGCTTTGGAGGCGGCACTTTCAGCAAACAATATTCCTGTTGAAGTTTATACCAGGCTTGTTGACACAGTAAATAAGTATTTGCCCCTTATGCACAGATATATAAAGTTAAGAAAAAAAGTACTTGGAATTAATAATCTTGATATGTATGATATTTATACTCCTATTGTGGAAAATATAGATACTCATAAATCTTATGAAGATGCAAAGAAAACTGTCCTTGAGGCTATGAAACCAATGGGTGCCGAATATTGCAGTAAACTTGAAAGTGCTCTTAATTATGAAAAGTGGGTAGATATATACGAAAATAAGGGCAAAAGAAGTGGTGCTTACAGCTGGGGGGCATACGGATGTCATCCTTTTGTTTCTCTTAATTACAATGATACTGTAGATTCAATGTTTACGCTTGCTCATGAAATGGGACATGCTATGCACTCACATTACACATGGAGTAATCAGCCCTTCGTATATGGTGATTATACGATATTTGTAGCGGAGGTAGCATCAACTGTAAATGAAGCTCTTTTAATGGAATATCTGCTTAATAATACAGAGGATATTAAAGAAAGAAAATACCTTTTAAATTATTTTATGGAGCAGTTCAGAGGAACATTGTTCAGACAGACTATGTTTGCTGAGTTTGAGCTCATTACTCACAAAATGGTGGAAAACGGTGAACCGCTGACATTTGAAAATCTATGTGAAATTTACAGTAAATTAAATAAAAAATATTATGGCGATGAAATAAACAGCGGTAATGAAAAGATAAGCTGGGAATGGGCAAGAATTCCTCATTTTTACACAGCTTTTTATGTTTATCAGTATGCAACAGGCTATAGTGCTGCTATTACCCTTTCAAGAAAAATACTCAATGAAAACGGTGCTGAAAAATACATTGATTTTCTTAAGGGGGGTTCATCAAAGTATTCTATTGACTTACTTAAAGGTGCCGGTGTAGATATGACAAGTGAAGAACCTGTGGAAAATGCAATGAAAGTATTTGAAAATGTACTTGATGAGTTTGAAAAGCTTATATAAATAAGATTCAGGAAATTTGTTTCAAATAAAGTATTTTATGAACCAATTTTACTATTGCCGTATATTTACGGCAATAGTAAAGGTATAAAAAAAGAGGTATACAAATGAAAACAAAACACATACTCTATTTATATTTAAGTATGCTTTTAGGATATTGTACAACAGAATTTATAAAAGGTGAATTCTGGCTTGTATATATTATATCAACGCTTTTATACTGGGCGGTAATAAGTGCTGCTGACAAGGCAGCAATAAAAACTGGGCATCCGATTATATCTGTTGAAAAAAGAATAAGAAGTGGAAAAAGAGAAGCAGGCGGTGATATTGCAAGGACAATTGCAGTTATTCTTGTGCCACTTGTGCACTTTTTCGGACTTACATATTACTACAATACACAATTTACAAAAGAAATGATATTGCCTACAGCAATACGATGGCTTGGAATATGTGCGGTTCCTTTGTTTATGGTAATATCCGGATATTTTAAAGCAAATGCAAAGATATGCAAAAAGCATTATTTTGCTGTTATTCCATTATTATTTACTCACGTTTTTATTTCTTGCATAAGGATATGGGTTGATTATAAATTTCACAGTGTAAATGTTGATAATAAATATATTGCAGATAAGCTGCTGTTTTTTAACTATGGTTGGTATATCAGACTATATATAGGTATGCTGCTTTTAATGCCATTTTTTAATGCTGCGTATAAAAGTTTGGAAAGTAAAAGTAAAAAGGAAATTTTTATACTTACGCTGATTGGGCTGAATGCTTTAGGTCCTTTGACTTTTGATGTGGTTCCGTCAAGCTGGCTTATATTATATGTTTTTGGGTATTACATAATAGGATGTTATTTATCTGAATATAAAGTGAGAATAAATCCTTTGCTGGGCATAGCGTCAATAATTTTTCTTCTTGGTATTGTAAGTTATTCTACATATTTACATTGTTCAGGGGAAATGTTTGACTGGAACTTTATTGGTTATCAGGCTAATTCAGGGTATTCAGCAATGATTACGGTTTTTATATCTATGCTTATAATGGTTTTGTGTCTCAATATTGATTTTAATTTCAGACCTGTTGCATTTATATTTGAGGCAGTAAGCCTTGTCTCTCTTGAAATGTATCTATTCAGTCAGATGTTTGACGGATTTATATATAAAAATATTATTGAAAACAATGTGCCTTTTATGAATTCATTCAGCAATATTGTTATACTTGTGGGAAGCTCATTTATACTTGCCTTTGCTGCAAGCTGGGTTAAAAAGGTGATTTTTATGACAGGTTATATATTTAAAAGAAAGGAAAATAAATCGAAAGATGAACAGTAACAAAAAAGGTGTATTTCTGACAATACTCGGAGGTGTTCTATGGGGTTTTTCCGGAGTGTGCGGTCAATATTTAATAAGTACAAAGGAACTTGATACTAAGTGGCTTGTTGCAGTAAGGCTTGTTACGGCAGGTTTGATAATGACTGTAATGTCCTGTATGAACGGAAGGGGAAGAAAATGCGTGACTTCTATATGGAAGGACAAAAAGGATATAATTTCTCTTATAATGTTCAGTTTGTTTGGTATGACTGCTTGCCAGTTTACATATTTTACTGCTATTGAATATTCAAATGCAGCAACTGCAACAGTATTGCAGTATACATCACCTGTGTTGATTATGCTTTATACTTCTTTAAAAATGGGTAAAAGACCTTCTGATAAGGAACTTTTGGTACTTCTCTTTGTTGTATCAGGTACATTTTTTCTGACAACTCACGGAAATATAGACAGTTTGGCTATATCAGGCAAAGCTGTTATGTGGGGGCTCAGTTCGGCATTTACAATGATGCTTTATAACATTATGCCTGTAAAGCTTATGAATAAATATGGTACTATACCTGTCATAGGATTAAGTATGCTTATTGGAGGTATTCCTTTATGTATTTACAGCAAGCCGTGGATAGTTTCGGGGGTTTGGGATATTTATACTTTAGGTGCAATGGTGCTTGTTGTTCTTGCAGGAACTATATTTGCTTTTTCATCTTATCTTGAAGGGGTAAGGTTAATCGGTGCAGCAAAGGCGAGTATGTTTGGTGCTTCAGAACCCTTGACATCTGCAATTGTTACAGCATTGTTTATGGGTGTAGTGTTTAAAGGAATGGATATATTGGGACTTTTACTTATACTGTTGGGAGTTACGTTTTTATCATTGCAAAGACAGGAAAATAAAAAGTCATATAGTTAAAAAAGGAAGGGCATAACAGCCCTTCCAATTTTTTATATAAAATTATAAAGAAAAAAGTGTATAAAATTAAAAAAACCTGCTTAAAAACTATTGACAAGCAAGAAAAACAGTGTTACAATAATATACTGTATCTTTAGGTAAAGTCACCTTTTAACATATAAAAATTATACCACGATTCAATGTTATCTGTCAATAGATAAATGTAAATAAATTGTGAATATTATTGGTAAATATGAAAAAAGTGTGAACAAAAGGGTAATAAATTTAATTTAAAATATAAAGAAGGAGTGAAAGTGCCAATGGATAAGAACAGATTACGCCCTGTACAGTATGGTGACACTATGCGTATGAGTTACGCAAGAGTTGATGAAGTTTTGGAAATGCCAAATCTTCTTGCACTGCAGAAGGACAGCTATCAGTGGTTTCTTGATGAGGGCTTAGCTGAGGTACTTGATGATATTTCGCCAATAAGTGATTACAATGGTAATTATATTCTCGAGTTTGTAGATTTCAAGCTCGACAGCGAAACCAAGTATACTATTGCAGAATGTAAGGACAGGGATGCTACCTATGCAACACCTCTCAGAGTGAAGGTAAGACTTCGTACTAATGGTGATGCAGCAGAAGTTAAGGAGCAGGAAATTTATATGGGTGAATTTCCTCTTATGACTGAAACAGGTACCTTCGTTATTAACGGCGCAGAAAGAGTTATTGTTTCTCAGTTGGTGCGTTCACCCGGTATATATTATGATATTTCAAAGGATAAAGATGGTAAGAATCTTCTTACATCTACTGTTATTCCTAACAGAGGTGCATGGCTTGAATATGAGACAGACAGTAATGATGTATTCTCTGTAAGAGTTGACAGAAACAGAAAGGTTCCTGTTACTACTCTTATAAGAGCTTTAGGCATTGGGTCGGACCAGGATATTATTGATCTTTTTGGTGAGGAACCTAAAGTTCTTGCAACAATTGAAAAGGATGTTACTAAAACTCATGAAGAAGGTCTTATTGAAATTTATAAGAAACTTCGTCCCGGTGAGCCTCCTACAGTAGAGTCTGCCCAAACTATTCTTCACAATATGTTTTATGATTACAAGAGATATGATCTTGCTCATGTAGGTAGATATAAGTTTAACAAAAAACTCGCTTTTGCCAGCAGAGTAACAGGCTATAAGCTGTCTGAAGATGCTGTTGATCCTATGACCGGTGAGGTTTTATGTGAAGCAGGCACAGTGCTTACAGAGGAGATGTGTGACAAGCTTCAGGACAGCGGTATCCCTGCAATTTATGTTGATGTAGACGGAAGAGGCGTTAAAATTCTTTCTAATATGGCTGTTAAGATTGATGATTACATTGCAGGTCTTGGTCTAAAAGCTGAGGATTTAAAGATTAAGGAAAGAGTATATCTTCCTGTTCTTATGGATTTGCTGGAGGCTAATGATGATGCAGAAAGCTTTAAGGCTGCTGTAAAGGCTAATATGTTTGAGCTTGTTACAAAGCATATCACTCTTGAAGATATTATGGCTTCAATTAACTATTGTATACATCTTGATTATGGTATCGGAAACAAGGATGATATTGACCATTTGGGTAACAGACGTATTAGAGCTGTCGGAGAACTTTTACAGAATCAGTTTAGAATCGGTCTTTCAAGAATGGAGAGAACTGTAAGAGAGAGAATGACAACTCAGGATACAGATTCTGTTACTCCGCAGGCACTTATTAATATTAAGCCGGTAACTGCTGCCATTAAGGAGTTTTTTGGCAGTTCTCAGTTGTCACAGTTTATGGATCAGAACAATCCCCTTGGTGAGCTTACTCATAAGAGAAGATTGTCTGCATTGGGTCCGGGCGGACTTTCAAGAGAAAGAGCCGGATTTGAAGTTAGAGACGTTCACAACTCACATTACGGAAGAATGTGTCCTATTGAGACGCCTGAAGGTCCTAACATCGGTCTTATTAACTCTCTTGCAACTTTTGCAAAGATTAATGAGTACGGATTTATTGAGGCTCCTTACAGAATAATTGATAAGTCAAGCGGCGAATCAGTTGTAACTGATGAAATTATATATATTGCTGCTGATGAAGAAGAGAGATATACAATTGCACAGGCTAATGAGCCTTTAGATGAAAATAAGCATTTTGTAAATGAAAAGGTTACCTGTCGTCTCAGAGAGGATAATATCCAGGTTACTCCTGACAGAGTTGACTTAATGGACGTATCTCCGAGACAGCTTGTATCTATAGCAACAGCTCTTATTCCTTTCCTGCAGAATGATGATGTTACAAGAGCTTTAATGGGTTCTAATATGCAGCGTCAGGCTGTACCTCTTCTGACAACAGATTCTCCTATTGTTGGTACAGGTATGGAATACAAGACAGCAAAGGATTCCGGTGTATGCGTAATTGCAAAAAATGACGGTGTTGTTACATTTGTTGATGCATCAAGAATTGTTATTAAGACAGATGCAGGTGAAACTGACAGATATGATTTAATTAAGTTTAAGAGATCTAACCAGTCTAACTGTATGAATCAGATTCCTATTGTAGATAAGGGACAGAAGGTTTATGCAGGTGATGTTATTGCTGATGGTCCTTCAACAAAGGACGGTGAGCTTGCACTTGGCAAGAACCCTCTTATCGGCTTTATGACTTGGGAAGGTTATAACTACGAGGATGCAGTTCTTCTTAGTGAAAGACTTGTTATGGATGATGTTTATACTTCTATTCATATTGAAGAATATGAAACAGAAGCAAGAAACACAAAACTCGGTGATGAGGAAATTACAAGAGATATTCCTAATATGAGTGCTGATGCACTTAAGGATCTTGATGAATCAGGTATTATAAGAATTGGTGCAGAAGTTCAGCCTAATTCAATACTTGTAGGTAAAGTTACACCAAAGGGTGAAACTGAGCTTACTGCTGAGGAAAGACTTTTAAGAGCTATATTCGGTGAAAAGGCTAGAGAAGTAAGAGATACTTCTTTAACAGTTCCTCACGGAACAAGCGGTATTGTTGTAGATGTAAAGGTATTCTCAAGAGAGGATAACGATGAACTTCCACCTGGAGTAAATAAAACTGTAAGAGTATATATTGCACAGAAGAGAAAGATTTCTGTAGGCGATAAAATGGCAGGTCGTCATGGTAACAAGGGTGTAGTTTCAAGAGTTCTTCCTGTTGAGGATATGCCTTATTTACCAAACGGACGTCCTCTTGATATAGTTCTTAACCCATTGGGCGTTCCTTCTCGTATGAACATTGGTCAGGTGCTTGAAATTCACTTGGGACTTGCAAGCAATGTGCTTGGCTGGAAGATTGCAACACCTGTATTTGACGGTGCAAACGAAGAGGATATTATGACAACTCTTGAAATGTCTAACGACTATGTAAATACTTCATGGGAAGAATTTACAGCTAAGTGGAAAGATAGTTTAAGTGATGATGTTTACAGTTATCTTGATGAAAACAAGGATCACAGAGCAGAGTGGGCAGGCGTGCCTATTGACAGAACTGGTAAAGTAAGATTGAGAGACGGAAGAACAGGCGAAGAATTTGATAATCCTACTACAATTGGTTTTATGCATTACCTTAAACTCCACCACCTTGTAGATGATAAAATTCATGCTCGTTCAACAGGTCCTTACTCACTTGTAACTCAGCAGCCTTTAGGAGGTAAAGCTCAGTTTGGTGGTCAGAGATTTGGTGAAATGGAAGTTTGGGCCCTTGAGGCGTATGGTGCGTCATATACTTTACAGGAAATATTGACAGTTAAATCTGATGATATTGTAGGTAGAGTAAGCACTTACGAAGCTATTGTTAAGGGTGAGAATATTCCTGAACCAGGTGTTCCTGAATCATTTAAGGTTCTTCTTAAGGAACTTCAGGCACTTGCTCTTGATATTGAAGTTTATAATGAAGGTAAACCTGTTGAAATTGATGAATTTGCTGAAAACAGAGAACCTTCTGTTGATGTTAATATTGAAGGAAATGAACCTGAGGAAGAAGTTAATGTAGAAGATAAACTTGACGATCTTTTAGGCGGTATTTCCCTTGATGATGTTGATGTTGACCTTAATGAAGTGGACGATGATAATTTTGTAATAAATGATGAGCTTGATGATGAAGATTTGCTTGATGAATTTTCTGATCTTGAAAAGCTTATTGAAAAGGAATAAGGAGGGAGAATAAAAAATGAGTAATGATACTGAAAAGCAGATGGTTTTTGACTCTATTAAAATAGGCTTGGCTTCTCCCGAAAAAATTAGAAAGTGGTCTTATGGTGAGGTTACAAAACCTGAAACTATTAATTACAGAACACTTAAGCCTGAGAGAGACGGTCTTTTCTGTGAAAGAATTTTTGGACCGACAAAGGACTGGGAATGTGCCTGCGGTAAGTACAAGAGAATAAGAAATAAGGGTATGGTTTGTGAACGCTGCGGTGTTGAAATCACAAAGAGCAAGGTTAGACGTGAAAGAATGGGTCATATAGAGCTTGCTGCTCCTGTTTCTCATATATGGTATTTCAAGGGTATTCCGTCAAAGATGGGTACTATACTTGGAAAAAGCCCTAAGGAACTTGAAAAAGTACTTTATTTTGCAAACTATATTGTACTTGATTCAGGTGAAACAAACCTTGTTTATAAAGAGGTTATTACTGAACAGCAGTACAGAGAAACTATTGAAAAATATGGTCAGGGCTCATGCAGAGTTGGTATGGGTGCAGAGGCTGTTAAAGAGCTTTTGGAGGCTATTGACCTTGATAGGGAATCTGAAGAATTACAGGCTGAACTTGTAGATGCTTCAGGTCAGAAAAAGGCTAAAATTATTAAAAAACTAGAGGTTATTGAAGCTTTCAGATTAAGCGGAAACAGACCTGAGTGGATGATTCTTGATGTAGTACCTGTTATTCCGCCTGAATTAAGACCTATGGTTCAGCTTGACGGCGGCAGATTTGCTACATCTGACCTTAATGACCTTTACAGAAGAGTTATTAACAGAAATAACAGATTAAAGAAATTAATAGAATATGGTACACCTGATATTATTATCAGAAATGAAAAGAGAATGCTTCAGGAGGCTGTTGATTCACTTATTGATAACGGCAGAAGAGGAAGACCTGTAACAGGTCCTGGAAACAGGGCTTTGAAATCTCTTTCTGATTTATTAAAGGGTAAGCAGGGTAGATTCAGACAGAACCTGCTTGGTAAGAGAGTTGACTATTCAGGACGTTCAGTTATCGTCGTAGGTCCTACTCTTAAAATTTACCAGTGTGGTTTGCCTAAGGAAATGGCTATTGAACTTTTCAAGCCATTTGTTATGAAGAAACTTGTAAGTGATGAAATTGCTGCTAATATAAAGAGTGCTAAGAGAATGGTTGAGCAGCTTAAACCTGAGGTTTGGGACGTACTTGAAAGCGTTATTAAGGAGCATCCGGTAATGCTTAACAGAGCCCCTACTCTTCACAGACTTGGTATTCAGGCATTTGAGCCTGTGCTTGTTGAAGGAAGAGCTTTAAAGCTTCATCCACTTGTTTGTACAGCATATAATGCAGACTTTGACGGTGACCAGATGGCGGTACACGTTCCTCTTAGTGTTGAGGCACAGGCAGAGTGCAGATTCCTTCTTCTCTCTCCTAACAACCTTTTAAAGCCTTCTGACGGTGAACCTGTTGCTGTTCCTTCACAGGATATGGTACTTGGTATTTATTATCTTACACTTGCTAAGGACGGCGAGCCAGGTGAAGGCAAGATATTTATGGACGAAAATGAAGTATTGCTTGCCTATGACAACAAAGTTATAAGTCTTCACGCAAAGGTTAAAGTAAGACGTGAAATTGAAATTGATGGTGAAATAAAGACAGGTATTGTTGAAACAACTTGCGGAAGAATTATATTTAACGAGATTATTCCTCAGGATTTAGGTTTTGTTGACAGAACAAAAGAGGAAAACTTGTTTAAGTATGAAATTGACTTCTTAACAGGCAAAAAAGAATTAGGTAAAATTATTAACAGATGTATACACAAACATCCTGCTACTGAAACAGCAGAGGTGCTTGATGATATAAAGAGTTTGGGTTATAAGTTCTCTACAAGAGCTTCCCTTACAGTATCAGTATCTGATATGAAAATTCCTGAGGCTAAGTATGAACTTCTTGCTGAGGGTGATGCGGAAGTTAATAAGATTACTAAGATGTACAGACGTGGTCTTATGACTGATGAAGAAAGACATAACAAGGTTATTTCTGTTTGGGAAAAGATAGATGATAAGATTACTAAGGCACTTATTGATAACCTTGGCCAGTACAACGATATTTATATGATGGCTCTTTCTGGTGCGAGAGGTTCTAACAGACAGATTAAGCAGTTAGCCGGAATGAGAGGTCTTATGGCATCTCCTAGCGGTGAAACCATTGAATTGCCTATTAAGGCTAACTTCCGTGAGGGTCTTACTGTTCAGGAATACTTTATTTCTGCTCACGGTGCAAGAAAGGGTCTTACAGATACTGCTCTTAAGACTGCCGATTCAGGTTACCTTACAAGACGTCTTGTTGATGTTGCTCAGGACATTATTGTCAGAGAATACGACTGTGCTGAGGGTCTTGATGAAGTTCCTTATATGGAAGTTAAAGCATTTATGGATGGTCAGGAAACAATTGAGTCTTTATGCGACAGAATAAGAGGCAGATTTTCTGCTGAAGATATTGTAAATCCTGAAACAGGTGAAATTATTGTTCCTAATGACACACTTATTACTCCGGATATGGCTGATGCTGTTATAGCAGCAGGAGTTACTAAGGTTAAAATAAGAACTATTCTCAGCTGTAAGTGCCACAACGGTGTTTGTTCTAAGTGTTATGGTTCAAATATGGCAAGCGGCAGACAGGTAAGAATCGGCGAAGCTGTTGGTATTATTGCTGCACAGTCTATCGGTGAACCTGGTACACAGCTTACAATGAGAACTTTCCATACAGGCGGTATTTCCGGTAATGACCTTACACAAGGTCTTCCTAGAGTAGAAGAACTTTTTGAGGCAAGAAATCCAAAGGGTCGTTCTATTATCGCTGAGTTTGGCGGAAAAGTTACTGTTAATGTAAATAAGGTAACTAAGAAGGAAGATGTAACTGTTACTGCTGCAGATGGTACTGTTAAGGATTACTCTATACCTTATGGTTCAAGAGTTTGTGTTCTTAATGGTGATGTAATTGAAGCAGGTGACCAGATTACTGAAGGTTCTATTTATCCTCAGGATATTTTAAGAATTAACGGTGTAAGAGGTGTACAGGATTATATCCTTAAAGAAGTACAGAGAGTTTATCGTTTACAGGGTGTTGATATTAACGATAAGCATATTGAAGTTATTGTAAGACAGATGCTCAAGAGAATTAGAGTTGAAACTGCCGGAGAAACAGGATTGCTTCCGGGTTCTCAGGTTGATTGGCTTTCTTTTGAGGCTGCAAATATGAAAGCAAGAACTGAAGGCAGGGAAGAAGCAACAGGTACAAGAACTCTTCTTGGTATTACAAAGGCTTCTCTTGCAACAGACAGCTTCTTATCTGCTGCATCTTTCCAGGAAACTACAAAAGTATTGACTGATGCTGCTGTTAAGGGTAAAGTAGATCCTCTCGTTGGTCTTAAAGAGAATGTAATTATCGGTAAACTTATTCCTGCAGGTACAGGTATGAGCCTTTACAGAAAGGTTGATCTTAAACTTGATAAGCCTGATTATGAGGAAAGTACCGATATTGCTGAGGATGCTGAGATAATAGAAACAGCAGGCGATATAAGTGATGATGTTATTGATGCTGCTGTTGAAAGTATGGACACAGCTGAAATATCAGAGGAATAAATTGTTGTAAATTAAATATATAATAACTAAGGAGAATCACAGAATTTACTGTTTTGTGATTCTTCTTTTTTTGTTAATATGTTAAAAATAAAAGAAGCCCATTTAAGTTTGGGCTTCTATAGTAAATATTATTGTTTAATTGCTGCAAGTGCTGCACATATAACAGAGATTAAAAGGGATATAATAATTTTTTTAATAGAAAAGTTATATATTTTTTGGGGATTGTTTATATCATAAAATAGTTTTATCATATCGCCTTTTTCTACATAAAGAGGTACTTGTATGGGGTCTTTTGACAAGTATTCTTAATTATTAATGTTATAGCTAACAGTTGCAAGTTTACAATTGTTTTTTTTAGATAAATTGGTGTTTGGTGAAAAAATTGAAATAATAACACCATTTATTTTTGCCGTTTTATTGCGTTTTAAAATATATAAAACGCTGTTTGCAAATGCAAATACAAGAGAAACGGCAGCAATTATATAAGTAAAAATAATATCAGTATACATAAAAGTCCTCCTGATATAAGTAAATGCTGGTGTATTTATTGTAAATTAAGTCTTTTTTTCATAAAGTAATTTGTTATAATGAAATATATTATAAAATATACTATGTCAACGGCAATAAATAATAACAGCAATGATGCAGGCATCCCTTGAACATTTGCTGCACTATTTTTTACTACTATAGGTAGAATGAGCAATGTGCCTATAATATTTTGTATGATATAAATAATTATATATGCTGCTACAGATTTAATAACTTTATGGCTATTAGCTGAGTGTCCTATACTCATAGCAGTATACATCTCTGTATTAAGAAGAATAAGGCTAAACAGAGATAATACAATTAACTCCAATAAAACAAGCAATCCTCCATTTGTAATATGATTGGCGGTGTAATAAAGTATATGTGGTATACCTTTTATAATATCTGCAATAGTTGTTTCTGTACTGCCTACAAATAAAACTATACCTGCAAGACAAGCAACAATTACTGAAAGTATTTGATAAAATACAGCAGTAATTAATTTTGCACTTATATTCTGAGCAGTTGTTACAGGAAGGGTATTCATTAAATATCCCTCATTATCTAAAAGGTTTTTCTTAAAGCGTAGAATTGATATAACAAAACTAAGGACAACAGCAGCAGTTATAAGGCAGAAAAACAGTGTAAATATTATTAAAGATGATACAGTAAATAGGCTGTTTTCGCTAAAATTAATATATGTCCTGTAATTAAAAACTATTGAGCTTATTAAACCCATAATAATTGAGGCAGCATATACGGGAAACATTATCCTGCCTGTTGCTTTAAATTCATACTTCAATAATTTGATTAACATTTAAACACCTCCCTGAATAATGTATCAATGCTTTTGCCTTCTTTATCTCTTATGTTATCAACTGTGTCCTGCATTATAATTTCACCATTATTTATAAACAGTACCTCATCTAAAATTTTCTCCACATCGGATATAAGATGTGTGGAAATAATAACGGTTGAGTTTTCAGAATAGTTGGAAATAATAGTATTAAGTATATAATCTCTTGTTGCAGGGTCTACGCCGCCCATTGGTTCATCAAGTAAATAAAGGTCTGCAGTTCTGCTCATTACGAGAATAAGCTGGACTTTTTCTTTATTTCCTTTTGACAAAGTTTTAAATCTTGCATTCTCATCTATATTTAAATTTTTGAGCATTTGATAAGATTTATCAATATCAAAGTCCTTATAAAAACTGCTGTAAAAGTTAATAAGTTCACTAATTTTCATCCATTCCGGTAAGCTTATACAGTCTGGTAAGTAGGATACAATTTTTTTGCTGTCTATTCCCACAGGCAAATTGTTAATTAGTATAGAACCTGATGTAGGAGTAAGAAGTCCGTTTGCAATTTTTATAAGAGTGGTTTTTCCGCTGCCGTTAGGTCCTAAAAGCCCTACTATGCGTCCGCGGCTCAATGACAATGTTAAGTTTTTTAAAGCTTGGGTTTTTCCATAGCTTTTGCACAAGTTTGTGCACTGAAAAATGGTTTCATTCATTATATTCATCTCCTTATTTATAATTTTTAAGCAGGTCAATTGTTTCTGCTTTGTTATAGCCTATCTTATCCATACTGTCTAAAAAAAGTTTAATGCTTTTTTCTGCTATTTCTTTTTTTACCTGAGTTATAGCCTCGTTGTTGTCGGTAATGTACCTTCCGCTTGTTCTGTTTGTGAATACAAGACCTGTACGCTCAAGTTCAGCGAGAGCTCTTTGCATTGTATTTGGATTAACACCTGCATCAGAGGCAAGTTCTCTTACTGAAGCAAGTTTAGAACCGGGCGGAAGTTCTCCGGAAACAATAAAAAGCTCTAAATGCTCTATTATTTGGGCATATATAGGTCTGTCATTGTCAAAGTTCCATATCATTTTTTCACCACCTCATCTATGTATCATTGTATTAGTGACTTAATACAATGATACTACGTATTTTTGTATTTGTCAATAGGTATTTTAAATTAAAGGTTAATGTATAGTCATATTGATTTGTAGAGAGAAAAATTATATGAATATTATTTATATCTATGTTGTGTGGAAATATGTTTATTGTTTTAGATTAATTTTAAGTTACAGGTAATTATAATTTATAAATGTTGGAAGTTGGGGGTGCTGTTGATAAGAGGAAAATTTGAGTTTAATTTAAAGGGAAGTATCAATCATCTGTAATAATTATTAAAATTGTAGGAATGATATTAAGAAGGCTCAAGAATATTATTATAATAATGGGAATGTGCGGCGGCGTAAAAAAATAACAGGATTAATTAAAAAAATTATGAAAAAGTTAACTAAAAATTATTTTGCGTTTAGAGGTAATGTATAAAAAGTAAACAAAATATATGAGATAAACAATGTAAATACATAAAATAGGTAAAAAACTATTTATTTTAAGTAAAAATTTTATTCAACAATATTTGACAACAGGTTAAATTAATATTATAATATACTTTGTATGAAAACGTAATAACCTATAGGTATATAGGTTTATAAAATAATCATTGGAGGAATTATTGATGAATATTAGCGGCGGTGGCATTAAGATCTTTGGTTGTAATGGTAACCATGTGTTGGCTGAAAAGATTGCATCTGAATTAGGGCTTTCACTTAGTAAGTGTGAGGTAAGCAAGTTCAGCGATGGTGAAATCAGCGTAAGAATTAACGAAACTGTTAGAGGTAACGATATATTTATTGTTCAGCCGACAAGCAATCCTGTAAATGACAATTTAATGGAACTGCTTATTACTATTGATGCAGTTAAGAGAGCATCAGCAGGCAGAATTAATGCAGTTATTCCTTATTACGGATATGCTCGTCAGGATAGAAAGGCTAAGGCAAGAGATCCAATTTCAGCTAAACTTGTTGCTGACCTTATTACAAGTGCAGGTGCTGACAGAGTTATAACAATGGACTTGCACTGTGCACAGATTCAGGGATTTTTCAATATTCCTGTTGATCATTTGGTTGGTATGCCATTGCTTTCTAAATATTATGGTGAAAAGTTTGGTTATGGTAATGACAATCTTGTAGCTGTATCACCTGACTTAGGTTCTGTTACAAGAACAAGAGCTTTTGCAGAACAGCTTGATATTCCTATTGCTATTGTTGATAAGAGAAGACCAAAGCCTAATGTTTCTGAAATTATGAATATTATAGGTGACTTTAAGGATAAAACAGTTATTCTTTATGATGATATGATTGATACAGCTGGAACAATTACAAATGCAGCTAATGCAATCATAGAAAGAGGTGCAAAGGATGTTTATGCCTGCTGTACACATGGCGTACTTTCAGGTGCCGCTATTGAGAGAATACAGAACAGTCAGATTAAAGAACTCCTTGTTTTGGATACTGTTCCTCTTACAGTTGAAAAGGCTATTCCTAAAATTAAGCAGAAATCTGTTGCAAAGGTATTTGCCGATGCTATTTACAGAATTCATGAGGGCTTGCCTGTTTCAAGAATATTTGAATATTAATAAAATTTGAAATTTTATATAAGAAAGCCGCAAATTGCAAAAAAG
>CAJKOJ010000038.1 GCA_905201505.1 uncultured Eubacteriales bacterium
TAAAAGTATTGACTGTACTCTCTATTTTGAGTATAATAGTGTTGTATTATTAAAATAGAACATATAGGAAAGGTAGGTGCATACAATGAATAATTATAATTATCCCATATGTACTATTTTGGGCAAAAGCAATCTGTATTTTTCATATTCAAATGATGACTGTATAAATTTCAAAAAAAACATATACACCAATATTGAAGAAATATATAAAAGCGGAGTTAAAGACTTTTTTTGTAACTGTGAACGTGGTGCTGCAATGTGGTCGGCTTCAAGTGTCATTTCTTTAAGAGAAATATATAGAGATGTTGGTCTTCATTTAATAATTCCCTTTGAAGAACAAGCAAACAATTGGAATGACTCTTTACGAGAAGAATATTTTAAAATACACGAACTTGCTGACTCAGTTAAAATATTAAAGCCAAATGAATATGATAATAATAAACGTAATGAACACTGCGAAAAATATATGATCGATAGAAGCACAGTTTTATTGACAGATAGAGATAACATACTTATACCCTATTCAAGGGAAAAGGGTGTTAAAATAATTATATATGATAACTAAAAATAAAAACCGGGAAAACCCGGTTTTTATTTTATTCAAATATTCTTTTAATTTCTGTAAAAAACTTCTTTATCAAGAGATTTTGCCTGGTGAGAAACTATAGTTGTACATACAGCATCACCTGTAATATTTACAGCCGTACGCATCATATCCAGTATTCTGTCAATACCCATAATAAGAGCTATTCCCTCGGTAGGCAGACCTACAGAGGACAAAACCATAGCCAATGTAACCAGTCCCACAGAAGGAACACCTGCCGTTCCTATTGAAGCCAGTGTAGCTGTTGTAACAACAGTCACAAGATCAGCACTTGAAAGACTGATGCCATATACCTGAGCAATAAATATAACTGCAACACCCTGCATAATTGAAGTACCGTCCATATTTACTGTTGCACCAAGAGGTATAGTAAATGACGATATTCTTTTAGAAACACCAACCTTTTTTTCCAATGTATCAATAGATAAAGGAATAGTTGAATTAGATGTCGCTGTTGTAAAAGCAAACGTCATAACAGGTGCAAACTTTTTAATAAATTTAAATGGATTTAATCTTGTAAATATAAACAGAAGAACCTGATATACAACAAAACACTGAATAGCAAGAGCACAAGTAACCGATCCCATATATTTAAGCATGGGCAGAAAAGCAGAAAACCCAATACCCGCAAATGTCTTTGCAATAAGACAAAACACACCAATAGGAGCAGCTTTCATAACTGCCATAGTCATTTCCATCATAATATCATTAAACTGGCTGAAAAAATTAGAAACATTTGATACTGAGCTTCCCATTTTTGCAAGCAAAATGCCCACAAAAAGAGCAAAAACAATAATTGGCAGCATATCCCCGCTTGCCATAGCACCTATAGGATTTTTAGGTATAATATTTAAAATTGTGTCTGCAAAGCCAATTGTTTCAGTTGAAGCAATTTCAGCAGTTTCAACATTTTGAATATTAACACCTATACCGGGATTGATAACAGTGGCAACACTTAATGCCACACATACAGCTACAGCAGTAGTAAATAAATAAAACACCACAGCCTTAATGCCAACCTTACCAAGCGTTTTAGTATCTCCTATAGCCATACTTCCGCACACAAGAGAGCAAAACACCAAAGGTACAACAAGCATCTGCATAAACCTTATAAACCCCTGTCCAAGTATATACAGCACACCGTTTATAATTACTGTATCCTTAATATATCCTGCCGGCATATAATAATGAATTAATACACCCATCACTGCACCTGTTATAAGAGCTATAAATATCTGAGTTGACAAGCCCGCTTTTTTCTTTTTATTTTCTGACATATTACACAAGACCTCCTGTCTTTGTTATATGTTTTTTTAGGGCAGTTTTCCAGTCACAAGGCTCCTCAAGTCCGTCAATTCTAAGCATCATATTATCCAGTACAGAATAACTGCCATAATCAGCTTCTACAGCCTTTAACTCAATTTTACCTTCATTGTCTGAATATTTTATTATCTCTTTTGCAAATTCATATCTGCTGCAATATCCCCTGCAAACTGCATGATAAATTCCAAAGCAGTCGTTATCTATAAACTGAGTTACAACCTTTGCAAGTTCTTCAGCACTTGTGGGAGAAGCATATTGATTTACAGGCACCTCAAGGACCTTTTCCTTTCCTATTGCCTCTAGCACTGAATTCACAAAATCCTTTCCTGTGCCATATACCCACGAACTCCTTACAATAACATATCTGTTTGATAAATCTTCAATAAATCTTTCCCCTGCATATTTAGATTTACCATACATTGTTTTAGGATGCACAGTATCAAATTCATTATAAGGTCTATCCTGTTCAGCATCAAAAACATCATCAGTTGAAAGCTGTATTAGCTTAGCTCCTATTGACTGAGCTTCAACAGCAAGATTTCTCGGTCCAATGGCATTTACTGCATAGGCTCCTTCCGGGTTTTGTTCGCAAACCTCAATGTCAGTAATACCTGCACAATTTATAATTACATCAGGTCTTGTACTTGCTATATACTTATGCACAATGTTTCTGTCAGTTACATCAACTTCATCAGCATCTGTAAGAAACATCTTATATTTCAAACAATCAATTAAATCAATAAGAGCAGTTCCCACGTGCCCTTTTGCCCCAACTATCCATATCTTTCTCATCTGTCTTCCTCCCTGAATTTATGTTTAAAAAAAGAGACAATATCTGTCCCTTTTAATCTGCATACTTATAAAAACAACGGAACAGTTTTCACCCTTACTTCAAACTTAAAATTCAATAATCTCTGTTTTTTCAACAGCCTCTGAAATAAGCTCATCCAGACCTTCAATTTTTCTTTCAATTGATTCAATAATAGATTTCTTTGGCTTTGTTTCAGGATGCTTTGCCACAAACACTGTACAGCAATCCTCATAAGGTCTTATAGAAATATCATAAGTGCCAATCTTCACAGCAACATCAATTATTTCCTGCTTGTCCATTGCACATAACGGACGCAGAACAGGCATTTGTGCAGCAGGATCAATAGCCATTATAGCTTCCATGGTCTGACTTGCTACCTGCCCGATACTGTCACCTGTAACAAGTGCCATTGATTTATTGCCATCTGCTATTTTCTGAGCTGCTTTTAGCATAGCTCTTTTAAGCAATATTGTCATTTTTTCAGGAGGAGTATTTTCATATATTTTAAGCTGTGTTTCAGTAAAAGGCACAATATAAAGTTTTAAGCTTCCCGTATATTTTGCAAGCTGTTCAGCAATATCAATAACCTTTTGTTTTGCTCTTTCTGATGTATAAGGAGGTGAATCGAAATAACAAGCTTCAATTTCAACACCTCTTTTTGCAGTAAGAAAAGCAGCCACAGGACTGTCAATTCCCCCTGACATAAGAACAGTTGCCTTACCGCTTGAACCATAAGGAAGACCTCCGTGCCCCATTATAAGTTTACTATAAACATAGGCATTGTTTCTTAATTCTACCATAAGCTTTACATCAGGATTGTGTACATCTACTGTAAGGTTTTCCAAATTGTGCAGAATATATCCCCCTACATCAGCACTTATTTCATTTCCCGTCATTGGATACCTTTTATCAGACCTTTTTGTAACAACTTTAAATGAAACACCACCCTTAGGATACTGATTTTTAAAATGTATTAAAGCGTGTTTTCTCAAACTTTCAATGCTCTGGTTCTCAAACTCTATACCTGGACATACCGCAGTTACCCCTAATATGTTTAAAACAATTGGTATGACTGTGTCATAGTCAAATTCCCCTGCCTCATTTACAACAAGTATTCTCCCCTGTTCTTTATATACTCTGTAGCCTTCATAAGGCTTCAGTCTTTTAATAATTGTCCATATTAATCTGTTTTCAATTAAGTACCTGTTCTTGCCTCTCATGGCAATCTCACCGTATTTAACTAAAAGTACATTTCTCATTTTTTTCTCCTTACAAAAATAAACTTTACTTTATTTACCTTGGTACAAATCTTCTCAATAAAGGTACTTGTCTTTTTAAGCTTTCAACCGCTTTTTCTGCTTCTTCCACAGTATTTTCTCCCGAAAAGCTAAACCTAACAGCACTTCCTCCTCTTCCGTCAGCAACATAGTCCACAATTTTTTTCTTTTCCTTAACCCTTGACGAGCACGCAGAACCTGTTGCCACATAAATACCGTCGTTTTCAAGAGCGTGTAAAAGCACTTCGCCTTTAACATCTTTAAAACTTAAATTGAGTATATAAGGCGACCCCTTTTCTCTGTCACCGTTTACATAAACTCCATCAATCTCATCTGTAATTTTAAGCAAAGTATTTTTCACTTCACTTACCTTTTTATAATTTTCATCTATATTCTTAATTGCAATATTACAGGCCTCACCCATAGCCACAATAGCATAAGTGTTTTCAGTACCCGGTCTGAACCCCTTTTCCTGACCTCCGCCAAAGTGCAGATTGCTGACCCTGACGCCCTTTTTAATATACATAGCACCAACACCCTTTGGTCCCTGTATCTTATGGGAGCTTATTGTTATAATATCTGCATTTTTACAGTTTATTTTATGCTTTCCGAAAGCCTGCACACAGTCTGTATGGAAAATACAGTTTTTATTCTTTTCTTTTATTACAGAATAAATTCTTTCTATATCCTGTACTGTTCCAATTTCATTATTGACATACATAATACTTACAAGAATAGTATTTTCATTAACAGCTTCTTCAAGCTCATTTATATTAATATAACCCTTTTCATCTACATTTAAAGTTATAACCTCAAAGCCTCTTTTTTCAAGTTCCTTGTAACTATCTGTAACAGATGGGTGTTCAATATTCATAGTTACAACACGATTACCTCTTTTTTTATAAGCGTCAGCAACACCCAGTACTGCAGTATTATTTGCCTCAGTACCTCCGCTTGTAAAATATATTTCATCAGGCTCAGCTTTTATAGCCTCTGCAATAATTTTTCTTGCCCTTGTAACTTCCTTTTCAACTTCAAAGCCTAACTTATGCAGTGAAGAAGGATTTGCAAAGCCTGTTTTCATAAATTCATACATTTTTTCAAGCACAGTATCATTTACTTTCGTTGTAGATGCATTATCAAAGTAAATCACAACTAATCCTCCAATTCATACAGCAAAATAACAGAAGCAACGAGACCTGCTGTTTCTGTTCTAAGTATTCTTCTTCCCAATGTAACAGAGCTTATGCCTCTTTCTTTTGCAAAACTTATTTCCTCTTCAGAAAATCCACCCTCAGGTCCTATAAATATACCTATACTTTCCCCCCTGAATTCCTTTGCAAAACTTTTAAGAGAATTATCCCTTTCCTTTTCATAAGGAATAATAGCACTGTCAAGTCCTGCCGCCTCAATTACAGCATCTTTAAAACTCATTATGCCGCACACTCTTGGTATTTTACCTCTTCCGCACTGTTTTGCAGCCGCTTCCGCAATTTTATTCCACCTCTGTAGCTTTTTTTCTTCCTTACCCTCAAGCTTAACAACCGTATGTTCTGTTTTAACAGGCACAATTCTATCAATACCTATCTCAATACATTTTTGAATAACAAGTTCCATTTTATCAGCCTTAGGCAAACCTTGGTATAATGTTATTTTGATACTGGGCTCATTGTTATTTGAAAAAATATCCGTGATTTTAGCAGCAACACTGCCTTTTGTTATTTCTTCAATTTCACATTCATAGTCTCTGCCCTCACCATCGCATACAGTTATTTTATCACCAATTTTAGCTCTTAAAACATTTCCGATGTGTTTTGCATTGTCACCTTCAAGAGTTATGATATGGTCATTTATATTTTCTTTACTTACAAAAAACTTAGGCATAAAAACTCCTTATAATCAGATATATGTTATAATTTCAAAAAATCTCGCACCTTTTTTAAATAAGTGTTAACCCACCTTATACGTCCTCCAAAATTAAACAAACGTACTCCCGCAATCCTTACAGGAGAAGTTTTTTCCGGAAATAAAATTTCTTTTATTCTCACCATTACACAATCCTTTATTATATTGCAATTTAACTAAAAACAGCCTTACAAATGTGATTTTAAATTACTTAACATACCTATTCCTTAATAGATGTTATACAGACCCATTCATCTTTAGTTGCTGTATTCACAACTTTTAATCCGCACTTATCAAGAGCATCATACACATCTTGAATTCTGTCCTTAATAATTCCTGATGCAATAAATACTCCGCCCTTTTTTAGCTGAGCAGGCACAACAGGACTTACAGCACATATTACATCAGCTATAATATTAGCCACTACCACATCATACTTATCATAGCCTATTTCATCCTGAAGTTCTTTATCATCTATTACATTTCCGCTTGTAACATAATACTTACTTACATCAACACCGCTTAACTCTGCATTTTCATAAGCAGTCTTTATGGCATTTGCATCTATATCTACAGCAAATGCAGACTTAGCTCCAAGCAAAAGAGAAATAATTGAAAGTATACCGCTTCCACAGCCTAAATCAACTACAACAGACTCCTCGTTAATATACTTTTCAAGTTCAAGCATACAAAGCTGTGTAGTCTGATGCAGACCTGTACCAAAAACGTGACCTGGATTGATATTAAACACTACTCTGCCATCGGGTATTTCACAATCTTCCCAGACAGGTTTTATAAATATTCTGTTGCCTACGGCAAAAGGCTTGTAAAAATCTCTCCACTTATTAAGCCATTCCTCATCATTAAGATTAGATGTAGTTTCAATAATAAGCCTTCCTAAGTCAAGTCCAATATCCATACTTTTTAGGCTATTTATTGCTGCCTTTATATTCATCAGTATTTCTTCACCATAAGGATTATCACTCACATAAACAGTAATCTTAGTTTCTCCTACCGGCTTATTTAAAAGTTCCTCATCAACATAATCCCAGTAAGTTGAACTTGTTGTAAGGTATTCCTTCATTTCATTGTCATCTTCAACCTGAATGCCATTAATACCGCAATCCATCAGTACAGCAGTCACAGGCTCAATTCCTTCTGTTGTAGTATATATTTTTACCTCTGTCCATTCCATAGCATAATCCTCCTATTTTAATTACTATAATAATATCACAATTTATGCTATTTTACAAGTACGGGCATAACTGCCTTTTTAACCAATAATAAATATTGTATATAACAAAAAATTAATTTTTCTGCTTAAATGCAAACAAAAAACGCAAATCATTAAAGATTTACGTCCTTTAATTTAATCCCCAAAAGATATACCTACTTTTCTTGCTGCAGCAATCATCTGATTATCCTCCGGAACTGTTTTTAATTTTCCTGCAACATCATTTAATGGCACAGCAACTATTTCACCGTTTTTTATACCTACCATATATCCAAATTTCTTTTTTCTAATAAGCTCTGCTCCGTAAGCACCAAAACGTGTGCACAATACCCTATCATAGGGATTAGGAGCTCCGCCCCTTTGTATATGCCCCGGTACGGCAACTCTGACCTCATGATTTGTCATTTTCATTATTTCGTCTGCAACTCTGTAAGCAATTGAAGGCTGTTTCATATTTTCCCTGTAAGCCTTAAAATCCTTTTTGCTCATTTTACTTTCTTCAACAGATACTGCTCCCTCTGCCACAGCTATTATTGAAAAACCTTTATTTTCAGAATTTCTTTTTTCTATTTCAGCTTTTATCTTATTAATATCATACGGAATTTCAGGTATTAAAATTATATCAGCACCGCCGGCAATACCGGCGTATAAGGTAAGCCAACCTGCCTTATGCCCCATTATTTCAACTACAAATATTCTTCCATGAGAAGTAGCTGTTGTATGAATTTTATCAATAACATCTGTTGCAACATCTATAGCAGAGTGGAAACCAAATGTAACATCAGTTCCCCACAGGTCATTATCAATAGTCTTTGGCAGTGTCACAATATTAAGTCCTTCTTCACTTAACAAATTAGCTGTTTTATGAGTGCCGTTTCCTCCTAAAATTACTAAACAGTCAAGACCAAGACTTTTATATGTTTCTTTCATCGCCTTTACCTTGTCAATGCCATTTTCTTCAATTACCTGCATTTTCTTAAATGGCTGTCTTGAAGTACCCAGTATAGTACCTCCTAATGTCAGAATACCGGAAAAGTCCTCTTTTTTAAGTTTTTTATATTTACCCTCAATTAAGCCCTTATACCCATCTGATATTCCATATATATCAACATCTTCGAGTTCATTGTAAAGGGTCTTTGCAACACCCCTCATAGTTGCATTCAGCCCCTGGCAGTCACCGCCGCTTGTCAGCATAGCAATTTTCACAGTATATTCCTCCCTGCATATTTAATAATATTATTTTAACACACAATTGCAAAATCTGCTTATAATCTTTTTAAAATATATTTTACATATAAATCCACAACGTCAATATCCGTATACGTATAAAGCATTCTGCTGCCGACAACATCCTCAATTTCATTAAAAATCATTTTGCCGTTATTAAAAACAAAGTCAATTCCGACAAAGTCAAATTCAAAAAGCTCAATCACCTTTCTCACTTTATCTACTTCTTCACTATTCAAATTATAAACAGAAGCACTTCCTCCCAGGCAAAAATTACTTCTGAAATCATCTTCAGATTTTCTGAGCATAGCTGCTATTATTTCATTTCCCATTACATATACCCTTACATCTTTCCCCGGGTTATTTGCCACAGCCTGCATAACATAATTGTTACCTTCATACAGCGGCATAATACTCATAAGTTCTTTATAACTTTCTGCAATTTTAACCCTGTCACCTCCGTGACTGTTTTTTGGCTTAATAACAACAGGAAATTCCCTTATCTCATCAATATTATAATATGTTGGCAGAATTTCAACACCATTTTCACTTACATACATATAACTTCTTGCCTTGTCATTACATATTTCTGATACAAAGCTATTATTAAAGCACCTGACCCCGGCTTTTTCAAGTTTTCTTGTAATATCTGGTCTTATAGCTCTCACAATAGCAAAGCCTGGTAAAAACTCAAAGTTAATTTCATCAGTAAATACCAGTTTAAGCTCTATACCTTCTGCTTTAAACTTATCTATATGCCATTTTATATATCTTTCATTTCTCTTTGCATCTTCTTTATTATAAATTATCCAGCCAAACATCGTTCAATATACTCCGCAATATAGTCTGCCACATTTACACCTGTACATTCGTAAATATTTTTAAAGTGTGCATTTGAATTAACTTCACAGACAACAGGACCATTTTCACCAAATAAAATATCAACACCTCCAAAGTCAAGACCTAATATATGACATACTTTTTCAGATATTTCAATTTCGCTCTTATCTGGTTTATATTTTTCCATATTTCCGCCGTTTGTTATATTGGCTCTGAAGTCATTTTTGTTATATCTAAGCATTGCTGCCACAGCTTTGCCTCCAACAACATTTATTCTTACATCTCTTCCCCTGCTCTCAGCAATAAACCTTTGAAAAACAAGAGGTTCCTTCGTTTTTTTTACAATATCCAAAGCCTCTTCAAGACAGTCAGCCAAATACACCTGCTGACCAAAAGAACCAAAGCACTCTTTTATAACCACAGGAAGTCCAAGCCTTTCTACAGCATTTTCAACAAATTCTGTATTATTGTATCCAATGTTTCTGTATGTCATAGGTGCAATAATTGTTTCTGGCATATCTACCTTATTTTTAAGTTCAATGTAGGTCAAAGCCTTATTGTCACAGTTTTCAATAGCCTTTGCTGAATTAAAGAGCTTCAGTCCCATTTTCTCAAGTCTTTTTGCTAAAGTAATATCCTTATCCCAAAAGAGAACAAAGTCAGGCTTATCTAAAACATTCTCAACACTTGACAGCTCAATATTTGTATATACATCTATACTGTGACCTCTTTTTTCAAAAGCAGTCCTCAGCCACTTATATATTTCATTAAATTTGCTGCTATTTAAAAATCCGTTTACTACCAACCAACCCTTTATAACTAACACCTCATTAATATGTATTTCTTTCTTTTGCAAGCATTGAACCCTCTTTTCCTGTTATATACTCAGCAGTAATTTGCACAACAGCCATTGAATTAACAGAAGAATTTATATACTGTTCAGCCTTTTCCATAAAATCATAAGAATATTTCTGTGCAAACTCTTTCATAATAGGCACAATGCTTCTGCCCACAATTATTTCAGCCTTTCCAAATACGATTACACTTTTATACTTTGTCGTAAATCTTTCAGAATCAACATCACTTCTTGCCACAACACAGAATGAAACTTTATTATTCTTTTTTATAGCGTCAAGCTTATGTCCCTCTTTGGCACAATGAAAATATATTTTATCATTAATATATATGTAGTTCAATGGCACAGTATAAGGGTAATCATAATCACCTGACACACCAAGTATACCATAACTTCCCTTATTCAATATTTCAGTAACTTCATTATCTGGAATATACTGCTTACTTCTTCTCATTTCTCTGAACACTATAAATTCACCTCATTACAATCATTCAATTTAATTATGTAAATTTTTTTGTTTCTGTTAAAGAACACTTTATCTTATTATAACAGAAATGAGGGTGCGTATGCACCCCCATTTGTTAAACTTTATTTTTCTTCTCTCATATCCCTGTTTATATCAAATATATCCAGCTTACTCTCGTCAATTCTCTTTTCCATTACATCAACCATTGCTGCAAACGTATCCATAGCAGTAATAAGTGTAACATCACTTTCAACGGCAGTTCTTCTTATCTTAAATCCGTCAGAGTTAACATCGTTAGCCTTCTTAGGAATGTCAACAGCAAGGTCCACAACACCGCTTCTGATTGTATCGATAATATTAGGAACACCCTCACTTATCTTCTTAACAACCTTACACTTAATTCCGTTTTCATTTAAGACCCTTGCTGTACCCTTAGTTGCAAGGAAATTGCAGCCTAAATCAGCACATCTCTTAGCAATAGCCATAAATTCCTCATGGTTCTTGCTTGCAACTGTAGCAAGTATAGTACTTCCTGCTGTTGGTACAGTCATACCAGCGGCAATAAATCCCTTATAAAGTGCATTTTCAAGATTTTTGCCAACACCTAAAACCTCTCCTGTTGATCTCATTTCAGGTCCCAAGCTTACTTCAACCTGAGGAAGCTTTTCAGTTGAGAATACAGGTACCTTTACAGCTACAACATCAGGTTCAGAGCCAATACCTGTCTTATATCCCATATCAGCAAGCTTTTCTCCAAGCATAACTCTTGTAGCCACATCTATGACAGGCACACCTGTAACCTTAGTAATATAAGGTACAGTTCTTGAAGATCGTGGATTTACCTCAATTATATTAAGCTCACCCTTAAACTCAATAAACTGAATATTTACCATACCTATAACATTAAGTGCAATAGAAAGCTTTTTAGTTACTTCTAAAATCTGCTTTTTAATATCATCTGAAATGTGCTGCGGAGGATAAATTGAAATACTGTCGCCTGAGTGCACACCTGCTCTTTCAAGATGTTCCATAATACCCGGAATAAATACATCAGTTCCATCACATATAGCATCCACTTCAATTTCTCTGCCGCTTAAATATCTATCAATAAGAACAGGATTCTTGCTGTCCTTTTCAAAAGCCTCTGTAAGATACTGAGTAAGCTCTGTTTCATTGTGAGTTATTTCCATTCCCTGACCGCCTAAAACATAGCTAGGTCTGACAAGGACAGGATAGCCAAGGGCTTCTGCAGTTTCAATACCTTCTTTCAAACTCCATACACCCTTACCCTTAGGTCTTGCAATACCAAGTTTTTCAAGTACAGCATCAAACTTTTCTCTGTCTTCAGCCTCATCAATGTGCTTAGGCAAAGTACCTAAAATAGGAATATTCATTTCATCAAAGAAGTTAGCAAGCTTAATAGCTGTCTGACCGCCAAACTGAAGAATAACACCGTCAGGTCTTTCAGTTTCAACTACATTTAAAACATCTTCTTCAGTCAAAGGTTCAAAGTAAAGCTTGTCTGCTGTATCAAAGTCAGTTGATACAGTTTCAGGATTGTTGTTGACAATTATTGTTTCAATTCCTGCTTTTTTCAAAGCCATAATAGAATGTACTGAACAATAGTCAAATTCAATACCCTGTCCAATTCTTATAGGACCTGAACCTATAACCATAACCTTCTTCTTATCACTTACAACAACCTCTGTTTCGCTGTCATAACTTGAATAATAGTAAGGTGTCAAAGCTTCAAACTCACCTGCACAAGTATCAACCATCTTGAATACAGGCATAATATTCCATTTCTTTCTCAATTCATATATATTAGGAGGAATGCAGCCAACAAACTTGCTGATAGCCTTGTCTGAGAATCCTATCTCCTTAAAATATCTAAGGCTTTCCTCTGTAAAGTCCTCAAGCTTCATACTCTTTAAGATTTCTTCCATTTCAACAATTTTAGCAATCTTAGAAATGAAGAATAAATCCATACCTGTAATCTGGCAGACCTTTTCTACCTTATATCCTCTTCTTAACATCTCAGCAAGATAGAAAAGTCTTTCATCATCAGGCTTAACAACTTTCTTTTTAAGTTCATCAAGGCTTAGCCCCTTAGCACTTTTTCTTTCAAGACCATACTGTCCGATTTCAAGAGAACGCACGCCCTTTAAAAGAGCAGCTTCAAAACTCTTGCCAATTGACATAATTTCGCCTGTAGCCATCATCTTTGTACCAAGAGTTCTTTTAGCACCAAAGAACTTATCAAAAGGCCATCTAGGGAACTTTAACACAACATAATCAATTGTTGGTTCAAAGCATGCAAAAGTCTTGCCTGTTACAGCATTTTTAATTTCATCAAGATTATATCCCAAAGCAATTTTTGCAGCAACCTTTGCAATAGGGTATCCTGTTGCCTTAGAAGCAAGAGCTGATGAACGTGAAACTCTCGGGTTAATTTCAATTACTGCATAATTATAACTGTTAGGGTCTAAAGCAAACTGTACATTACAGCCACCCTTTATTTCGATAGAGTTAATGATATTAATTGCAGCACTTCTTAACATCTGATACTCTCTGTCAGAAAGTGTCTGTGCAGGTGCAACTACAATACTATCTCCTGTATGTACACCTACAGGGTCAACATTTTCCATACTACAGACAGTAATACAATTGCCTGCACCATCTCTCATTACCTCAAACTCAATTTCTTTCCAGCCTGCAATACTCTTTTCAATAAGTACCTGTCCAACTCTTGAAAGATGCAGACCCTGAGTACATATTTCTCTTAACTCAAGTTCATCGGCAGCTATACCGCCGCCTGTACCGCCTAATGTATAGGCAGGTCTTACAATTACAGGGTATCCTATTTTGTTTGCGAAGTTAACAGCAGACTCAACATCAGTTACAATATCACTTTCAACAATAGGCTGATTTGTTCTTTCCATTAACTGCTTAAAACTGTCTCTGTCCTCGCCCTCTTTAATTGAGTCAATAGACGTACCAATTACTCTTACATTATATTTATCAAGAATACCGGCATCATATAACTCACAGCTTAAGTTAAGACCAGTTTGTCCGCCCATACCGGCAATAATACTGTCAGGTCTTTCTTTAGCAATTACCTTTTCAATAAAATCAATTGTAAGAGGCTCAATATAAGTATAATGAGCCATACCCAAATCAGTCATAATTGTTGCAGGGTTGGAGTTTACTAAAACTACCTCCACACCTTCTTCCTTAATTGACTGACATGCCTGTGTACCGGAGTAGTCAAACTCTGCTGCCTGACCGATAACAATAGGACCTGAACCGATAACCAAAACTTTTTTAATTGAATTGTCCTTAGGCATGAGTTTTCACCTCCTCAATAATTTTTAAAAATCTGTCAAATAATTCCTGTGTGTCAAGAGGTCCCGGACTGGCCTCAGGATGGAACTGAACTGAATAAATAGGCTTAGTCTTATGCTTAATGCCCTCAATACTTCCATCATTAACATTTATAAATGTTGGTTCAACATCATCAGCAAGGTCACATACAACAAACTCGTGGTTCTGACTTGTAATGTAAACTCTGCCTGTCTTTAAATCCTTAACAGGATGATTTCCTCCGTGATGTCCAAACTTAAGTCTTGTTGTATTGCATCCTAAAGCAAGACTTATAAGCTGATGTCCAAGACAAATACCAAGTACAGGAATACCTGAATTAATAAGTGTCTTTACAGTATCTATAACGGTTGGAATGTCCTTAGGATCTCCAGGTCCGTTTCCAAGGAAAATAGCGTCAGGCTTAACGGCAAGAATATCCTCAGCTGATGTAAACGCAGGAAATACGCTTAATTTACATCCTCTTTTAGCCAGATCTCTTATAATACCCTGCTTAATACCACAGTCAAGCACTGCAAGATGAGTTCCTACACCGCTTATAGTATAAGGCTCATCAATTGTAGTTTCCTTAACAGCATAAGCATTTGTATAAGTATCAAATTTCTGCTTAATCTGACTTGGAGTAAGATCATCAACCCTTGTAGTAATAATACCTCTCATTGTACCGTTGTCTCTTAAAACTCTTGTAAGGGCTCTTGTATCAATGCCTTCAAGACCTATAATCTTGTTCTGATAAAGGAAGTCCTCAAGGTCCATTTCACATCTCCAGTTATTAGGTACATCACACTTTTCTCTTACAACAAATCCCTTTAAAAATGGCTTTCTGCTTTCCATATCTTCAAGGTTAATACCATAGTTTCCTATAAGAGGATAAGTCATTGTTACAATCTGACCCGCAAAGGACGGATCAGTCAAAGTTTCCTGATAGCCTGTCATACCTGTTGTAAATACGACTTCGCCAACAGTTTCTTTGATGTAACCAAATGCATTACCCTTAAATTTAACACCGTTTTCAAGTATTAACTCAGCTTTAATGGTTTTCTTCATGGTTAAATACATCTCCTTAAATCATTTTTCATATCTATACAAGCCTGTCTTGCAGCCTGAGCAAAGTTTCTCTCATCTGCATAGCAGTGTTTATATTCATCTTTCATATGTGCAGCAATAATACCTCTTGATGAGTTTACAATTGCACCCAATCCTTCATCATTAAAGCATACTGCCAAGTCTTCAGCTTTTCCGCCCTGTGCTCCGTATCCCGGTACAAGGAAGAATGTATGAGGCATAACCTCTCTTAACCTTTTAGCCTGTTCAGGGTGAGTTGCACCAACTACTGCACCTACAGAACTAAATCCATAATTTCCTATTGTGCTTTCGCCCCACTTTTCAATCAAGGCACCAACTTTTTCATATATAGGCACACCGTCCACTATCAGGTCCTGAATTTCACCGCTGTTTGGATTGGAAGTCTTAGCCAGTACAAAAAGCCCCTTTTCGTAAGCTTCACAATCTTTCAAGAATGGAGTTATTGAATCAGAGCCAAGGTAAGGATTAAGTGTAATAAAATCCTGTGCAAAACTGTCATAAACAGCACCATTTATATCAACCTTACCAATGTGTCCGTCAGAATAAGCTTCTGCTGTTGATGCAATATCACTTCTTTTAATATCGCCTATTACAATAAGACCTCTGCTTTTTGCATACTTACAAGTTTTATCGTATGCTTTCAAGCCTTCAATACCATATCTTTCATACATGGCAATCTGCGGTTTTACAGCAGGCACTATATCAAATACTGCATCTATAATATATTTATTAAATTTATACATTGACTTTGCGACAGCTTTTGGAGTATTTCCATACTTAGCAAAGTACTTTTCTGTTATAAAGTTTGGAATATAATTAAGCCTTGGGTCAAGTCCTACAACAGTAGGATTTCCTGTAGCCTTAATTTTTTCAATAAGTTTATCTATAATCATTTCTTTTCCTCCTTTAAAATTTATTGTTTTATAAATACGGATAATTTATAATTTTTGTATAAACACACATATTGCTTTTTTTACAGCACCGTGCATCCATAACTAAATTAAGCGTAAACACAACGTATACAAAAGCCGATAGGAGTTTAAGAGCATTTAAAGCCCTCATATCTTTATTACTTTCTTTATAAAAGCACATAACTTTTATTTACTTTTTAAAATCATACAACCAAAATCAAAATTAAGTTTAATATATTAACAATAATATGTTTTCTTAATTTATAAATCTTTCGACTGTTAAACCAAATTTTACTTCATAAGTTTTCCATTATCAACTACAACTTCACCGCCGCATATTGTATAAAGAATCTTTCCCTTTACCTCTCTGCCGCCAAAAGGTGTATTTTTTGCTTTTGAGGCCATTGTACTTACATCAATAGTATAGCTGTTATCTATATCTGCAATAGCAATGTCCGCCTCTGCTCCTACTGCAATCTGACCCTTATCTGTACCCAAAACATCAGCCGGATTACAAGTCATTTTAGCCACCATTTCATTAAGAGAAATCAAACCGCTTTCCACAAGCTCGGTGTATGAAAGAGCAAATGATGTTTCAAGTCCTATAATACCGTTTGCAGCCTTTTCAAACTCACAGTTCTTATCATCAATATGATGAGGAGCATGGTCAGTTGCAATTACTTCAATTATATTATCCTTTAATGCCTGCCTTATTATTTCCATATCTTTACGGCTTCTTAAAGGAGGATTCATTTTAAAGTTTGAATCATATCCTGTTATATCTTCATCACACAGTGTAAAGTGATGCGGTGCAGCCTCTGCTGTAACCGGAAGTCCCTTTGCCTTAGCAGCTTTTACCTGATTTACACTGCCCTCTGTACTTATATGGCAGATATGAAGTTTTGCACCTGTCGCCTCAGCAAGTATAATGTCTCTTGATACCATTATTTCTTCAGAATCATCGCCAATACCCTTTAAGCCAAGTATAGATGCTCTGTCACCTGCATTCATTGAACCCTTCGCAAGTCTTATTTCCTCACAGTGGTCAAATATAGGCAAATTAAACATTTTAGAATATCTCATTGCATTTTTCATAAGTGAAGGATCATCAACGCTTCTTCCGTCCTCAGACAGTGCACAGGCACCTGCAGCCGCCATCTGACCTATGTCAGAAAGTTCTTCGCCCTTTTGCCCCTTTGTTATTGCACCTATAGGAAGCACGTTTATAACCGCGTCTCTCTTTGGATTTAAAGCATATTCAATCATTATTGCATTATCAGTTACAGGGCTTGTGTTAGGCATTGCACATACTGTTGTAAAGCCGCCCATTGCCGCTGCTCTTGAACCAGTAGCAATAGTTTCCTTTTTCTCATATCCGGGCTCTCTGAAGTGAACATGGAGGTCAATAAGTCCCGGCATAACAATAAGACCTTCTGCATTAATTACTTTATCTGCATTTTCACTTATACTGTCCTCAATTTCAGCAATTTTATTATCAACAATAAGAATATCCTTTATACTGTCAATATTATTTTTAGGGTCAACCAATCTGCCCTTTTTGATTAAAATACTGCTCATAAAACCCTCCTCCTTACTTTCTGTTTGCCTCTGTTAATAGTTTAAGTACAGCCATTCTTACTGCCACACCATTTTTAACCTGTACATTTATTACTGAATGTTTCCCATCAATAACTTCTGTACTAAGTTCCACACCTCTGTTTACAGGTCCTGGGTGCATTACAAGGACATCCTTTTTGGCATACTTTAATATTTCATCGTTTACGCCAAATAAATTTGAGTACTCTCTTAAATTAGGGAACGGCATATTTTTTTGCCTTTCAAATTGAATTCTCAGTCCCATTACAACATCTGCATCTTTTATTGCTGATGGAATATCAGTGCTTACTTGTACACCAAGGCTCTTCATTGAATTACTTACAAGTGTAGAGGGTCCCGCAAGTGTAACCTTCGCACCAAGCTTAGTAAGTCCGAAAGCATTGCTCCTTGCAACTCTTGAGTGGGATATATCACCTAATATAACAACTTTTAATCCCTCAAAGCCGCCCTTTCTTTCCATTATAGTATATAAATCAAGGAGTGCCTGTGTAGGGTGCTCATTTGAGCCGTCGCCTGCATTTATAACACTAGCCTTAACATTTTCAGCCAAAATATGTGCAGCACCTGTCATTTGGTGTCTTATTATCATTACATTTGTTCCCATCTGGTCAAGTGTAACTCCTGTGTCTATAAGACTTTCACCTTTTGATACACTGCTTGTAGCCACACCAAGATCTTTTACAATTGCTCCCTGATATTCGCCTGCAAGCATAAATGACATTTTAGTTCTTGTACTGTTTTCATAGAAAAGGGTTACAATACTGCTTTTTGAAAGAATATCTGTTCTCAATTCAGGATTATCAATTTTTTCCTTCATTTCCTTTGCAGTATTAAGTATAGTCATAATTTCGTCAGCGCTTAAATCTCTCAAGCCCAACAGGTCTTTTCTCTTATACATCAAGCTGCCTCCTTTTCAAAATTTATTATTTGCACTTAGCCTAAAAAAAAGACAATAAAAGGAATTCAAATAAGAACCTTTATTGTCTAATAAAATCATAAAAGAAAATAAAACGAGAAGGAACATCATACAAGCAGCTGTAAATTGTTGTTTGCTTAGGCTTAAACATACATTATATCCTCCTTCGTTAATTTATATCCTTAAAATTTTATCATTTATAACATACTTTGTCAACCATTAATTTTGTTTTTTTGACAAAAATATTCTTATATATAGTATAATAT
>CAJKOJ010000039.1 GCA_905201505.1 uncultured Eubacteriales bacterium
AATATAATTAATAAAGATAATAGGAAAAGTTATAATCTTGGTAAGTTTTTTTATGAAGTATTAAGTGAAATTATATTTAAGGACTTAATATTTCTGGATAATTTTGATGAGAAGCTTTATAAAATAGAAAATGAAATTATCAATAATAATTTTGAGAAATTTAATTCAAAGCTTTCTGAAACAAAAAGACATTTAATGGTTTATTACAGGCATTATTCTCAGTTGCTTTCAATATGTGATAATATCAATGAAATGGAAGATGTTTTTTTTGATAATGAAACATTAAGACTGCTTGACTTATTCTCTCAGAGAGTAGAGAGATTAAAGGATGAAACAAGCCTGCTCAGAGATTACACTTTGCAGATACAAGATATGTATCAGTCACAGATAGGTGTACGGCAAAATGATATAATGAAAACCCTTACTATTGTCACAACAATAGTTCTTCCGCTTTCTCTCCTTGCAGGATGGTACGGTATGAACTTTAAATATATGCCAGAGCTTACTATGAAATACAGTTATTATGTAATAATTGTAATATCAATACTTATAGTTATAGCAAGTCTTATACTATTTAAAAAGAAAAAATATTTTTAATAAAAATAAAGCAGAAGCTGTATTAATATAGTACAGCTTCTGCTTATTAATTTTATATTATTTAAAATATCTGTTTAATAATCCCTGGAATGCACAGCCGTGTCTAGCCTCATCCTTTGCCATTTCGTGAACTGTATCATGAATAGCATCGAGATTTGCCTTTTTAGCTGCAATAGCCAAATCAAGCTTACCCTGAGTAGCACCGCTTTCTGCCATAACTCTCATTTCAAGATTCTTTTTAGTTGAATCTGTAACAACTTCACCTAACATTTCTGCAAACTTAGCAGCATGTTCAGCTTCTTCAAAAGCTATTCTCTTGTATGCTTCTGCAACTTCAGGATAACCTTCTCTGTCAGCTACTCTGCTCATTGCAAGATACATACCAACTTCTGAACACTCACCTGCAAAGTTTTCTCTGAGACCCTTTACTATTTCTTCATCAACACCATCAATAATGCCTACCTGGTGTTCACAAGCCCAAGTCATCTTTTCAGTTACTTCATTAAACTTTGAAGCAGGTGCTCCACATAATGGACATTTTTCCGGTGCTTCATTACCCTCATGTACATAACCACAAATTGAACATACAAATTTCTTCATTTTTATTTCCTCCTAATTAATAATCATTATTATTTACAAATATATATTAACACGCAATTTGTTTTTTGTCAATACCTTTTTTTGTTTTATAACAAAATTTTACAAAAAATATTTTAAATGAAATATTTCAATGACGTTGAAATAGAACTGTAATTATGTTAATATATAAAAGGAGGTGTTATGAATATGTTGTTGGATTGGAAACAAGCTTTACTTCCTTATGCTCAGGCTGTTGATGAACTGGTAATAAAATTTAAAGGTATCATGAGAGAATATCAAACTGCAAATTTAATTTCTCCAATTGAAGATGTATCAGGAAGAGTTAAAACGGTTGCCAGTATAATAGAAAAAGCTAACAGACGAAACATTCCTCTTGACAAAGCACTAGATGTATTAGAAGATATTGCAGGAATAAGAATAATATGCCGATTTGTTGACGATATACAAGAGGTTATTGAATTGGTTCGAAAAAGAGACGGTGCAGATTTAGAAATTATAGAAGAAGAGGACTATATTACAAATACTAAAACAAGCGGATACAGAAGTTATCATATAACTATAAATTACCCGATGTTTATTCAGGGAGAATATAAAAAAATCAAGTGTGAACTGCAAATAAGAACTCTTGCTATGAACTTCTGGGCCACTATAGAACATTCATTAAGATATAAATTTGACAGAAATGTTCCTGCAGAAATTAAAAACAGGCTCAAGGTTTGTGCAGAAGCTGCATATAAACTTGATGAGGAAATGGATAAAATCAAAGATGAGCTTATGGAATCTCAGCAATTTATGGAAAACAGAGAACAGCTTATAAACAGAATTATTCATAACATACATAATTTGTATAACAACTCAAATATTGAGAATAAAAATGAATATAATTATCAATTTATCAAATTATATCAAGAAGGCAATATAGATAAATTAAAAGAATTTAACTCAGATTTGGAAATTCTTTTACAGGATTTAGGAGATTAATATGGCTTTATATGCAATGTCTGACTTACATTTAAGTCATTATAATGAAAAACCTATGGATATATTTGATACAGTTTGGAGTAATCACACAGAGAAAATACTTAAAAACTGGAATAGTACTGTATCAGAATGCGATACTGTAATTGTAAACGGGGATTTGTCTTGGGGAATGAATATGGAAGAGGTTAAGCCAGATCTTGATTTTATATCCAAACTTAATGGAAACAAAATATTTATACAAGGTAATCACGATTATTTTTGGAATTCAACTTCTAAACTTAATACCCTATATGACAATATGTATTTTTTAAAAAACAATTTTATTAAGTATGATAATTATGCTATATGCGGTGCAAGGGGCTGGATTTGCCCCGGCGATTCCAGATATACGGATCACGATAATAAAATATACCTAAGAGAAGCGGGAAGGCTTAAAATGTCCCTTGATATGGCAGTGAGCAATGGTTATACAGAAAACATTATAGTTGCAATGCATTATCCGCCGACAAATGATAAATGTGAAAATTCACAGTTTATTAAAATTTTTAAAAAGTATAAAATAAAAAAAGTTATTTACGGACATCTTCACGGTGTCAATAAATATAAAAACAGCCTTACAGGTAATGTAAACGGAATAGAATACTTACTTGTATCAGCTGATTATTTAAATTTTAAACCAATAAAAATACTTTAAGGAGAACATTAAAATGGCAAAAAAACCAATTGTAACTTTTGAATTTGAAGATGGTGCAAAAATAGTTGCTGAACTTTATCCCGACATTGCACCAAACACAGTTAATAATTTTATAAGTTTAATTAATCATAATTTTTATGATGGATTGATATTTCACAGAGTTATTCCGGGATTTATGATTCAGGGAGGCTGTCCTAACGGAACAGGTACAGGTGGTCCGGGCTATAGCATTAAAGGTGAGTTTTCAATGAATGGTTTTAAAAATGATTTAAAACATACAGAAGGTGTTCTTTCTATGGCAAGAGCTATGCACCCTGATTCAGCCGGTTCACAATTTTTCATTATGCATAAAACTTCTCCACATCTTGATGGTCAGTATGCTGCCTTTGGCAAGGTCATTGAAGGTATGGATATTGTAAATGATATTGCAAATGTTCCTACAGATTTTTCAGACAGACCTATGATGGATGTTGTTATTAAGTCCGTAACAGTTGATACAGACGGAGTAACATATCCTGAACCTGAAACAGTTTAATTTTAATCTGAATTTAATCTTTTGCTAATATTGTTCTAAACAGAATATTGTAAATTATAATACGGACGTACTACAAACGTCCGTATTATTAATATTAAGGAGTGTTATTATGGAAGAAAAATTAGGGAAGGTTCTGGTAGTAGAAGATGAGGGAAAATTGGCACGTTTTATTGAACTTGAGCTTAAACATGAGGGGTATGAAGTAATATTGGCTGAAGATGGGAGAGAGGGCATAGAGCGGTTTTATGAGATTGAACCTGACATTATTCTTCTGGACTTAATGCTTCCTAAGTTAAATGGAATAGAGGTTTGCAGAAGAATAAGAAAAGAATCAGATATACCAATTATAATGCTTACAGCAAAGGGTGAAACAATGGATAAAATAGTCGGACTTGACAGCGGGGCTGATGATTATATGACAAAACCCTTTGCTATTGAAGAATTGTTTGCAAGAATGAGAGCAGCACTGAGAAGAAATATACTAAACGTTAATGATAACATTCTGACACTAAAAAACTTAAAAATAGACCTTTCAAGACGAATGGCTTATTTTGACGAACAGGAAATAGAATTGACAAAAAGGGAATTTGAACTTCTTGTGTACTTAGTTAAAAATAAAAATATAGTTATATCAAGAGAACAAATTCTAAATCAGGTTTGGGGATATGATTATATAGGTGAAACAAATGTAGTAGATGTTTATGTAAGGTATCTTAGAACAAAAATAGATGATAAATTCGGAATAAAATTAATACATACTATAAGAGGTGTCGGATATTTTGCTAAGGATGAAGAATAAAATTTGTAATGTATACAATAAAATGACAATTGGTAAAAAAATATCATTTATTTATACTTGTGTATTTATGATTATGATAATAATAGTTTCATTTATTGCACTTTTAAATATGTGGATTTCCTATACCAGTATGTCTAAAAGTGAAATAGATGCAGCTGCTGATAAAATTGAAAAGTATATTACAGAGGGAAATCCTCTTGATAAAGGAAAAATAGAAGAATTAATAGACAATCCATATATTGATGCCATGATAATAGACAGAAACAAAAAGCCTGACAAAAATATTGGCACGATGAAAAATCCCGAATCTTTTCCTCACCCAAATGAAATGAACAAAATGGAAAGCGGAGATTTTTATGGAAGAAACAATGTAGAAAATGTGCCATATATGTTTATGCACAGAGTTTTTGAATATCAGGGCGATACCTATGAAATATTAATATTCAGAAAAAATGCTATTGAAAATAAGGCGTTGTATTTATGTCTTATTATAATTATTATTACAAATATTATTTCAATTCTAGTAGCTATACTTATAGGAAAATATATAAGTAAAAAAATTCTTTTACCTGTACGTGAGATAACTTTAGCAGCAGAAAGCATAAGTTTATACGACCTTTCACAAAGAATTGAAATTCCTGAGGCTAAAGACGAACTTCAGACATTAGTTATTACTTTTAATGATATGATTGAACGACTACAGGAAAGTTTTAATAAAGAAAATCAATTTATATCTGATGCATCTCACGAATTAAAAACGCCAATTGCTATTATTCAGGGATATATTAATATGATTGACAGATGGGGCAAGGATGACTCTGAAATATTAAACGAAGCCATTGCTTCTATTAAATCAGAAACAAATCATATTAATAAACTTATTCAGCAGTTGCTGTATCTGGCAAGAGATACACAAGGAAAAAATCAGATAAAAATTGAAAATATATCTCTGAGTGAAGTTGCTGAAGAAGTAAATAAAGAAATAGAAGTTTCAACCCCAAATATTGTAACTACATTTGTGAATAATACAGATGATAATATTATAATAAAATCAGATATACATTTGCTTAAACAGCTGATATGGATATTTGCAGAAAACGGCATAAAATATGCAGGAGATAAGCAGTGTCATTTAACAATTCAGGTTGGATATATAAATTCTGCACCCTATTTTTCAGTGACAGATAATGGTATTGGAATTGAAAAAGAAGCATTAAATAAAATATTTGACAGGTTTTACAGATATGATGAATCCAGGAACAAAAAAATTGACGGCAATGGACTTGGACTGTCAATTGCTAAATGTATAGCAAAGCAGTTGAATGCATCAATAAGTGTTCAGTCAGAATATGGAGAGGGCAGTACTTTTACTGTTATATTCAATAAAAAAGAATAATTACGTTTTTATTACAATCCCGAAATTTGGATTACAAAAATCAATAAATATGTTATAATCTAAATGCTATGAAAGGGGTGAGAACTTTGCGGATTAAGTCGCAAATATTATCAGTTTTGCTGCTAATTGTCATATTTATGTCAACTAGTGTAAATGCTGCAAACAGATATGTAAATTTAACGTTAAGATATGATTATGCTGACCATAAATATAACGCTGAAGAAGTTTTTGTTGCTATAGACGGTAAAAAACTTACAAATTTAACTATGCCTCCAATTATATTAAACGGTTACACCTTGGTACCTGCAAGAGAAGTTTTTGAAGGTGTCGGAGCCAGCGTTGAGTGGAAAAAGGATTTGGAACAAGTATATGTTAAATATAATAATACATTGGTTGTAATACCTGTAGACAGTTCCAAGGCTTATGTAAACGGCACTGCAACTACTATGCAGACAAAAGCAAAAATAATTAACAATAAGACAATGATACCATTGAGGTTTGTTACTACAGCACTTGGATTTCAGATTGAATGGGATAAAACAACAAGGGTTGCAAATATTGTAACAAAGCAACAAACAACTACTACTACAACCACAACTACGACAACTACTACTGAAGCCACAACACAGCCTACAACAACTGAAATTAAAACAGAAGCTGTTACGGTACCTGCAACTACTACAACTGTAAGTAATAATTCAAATAACTCATTTAACACATCATACAATGATAATTTTGGATATGATAATGATGAAGGATATTTTTATATTAAAGACTACAATAACATAATAAATGTTAATAATTTTATACATTATGATGATTATTATAACCTTACATATTCATTGGTGCTAAACGGTAATTATCAAAATTTGCTTTCATCAGGGAGTTTTAATGCAACAACTAAAGGTATAAAGAATGTAAGCGTATTAGTTTCTCAAGATAAAACTACAATTACCTTTAATGAAACTCAAATTATGGCAATGAATATATCTAAAAAGGGTAGTTATGTTTACATTAAGCCTGTTTTACCAAAAGAAAAATATTCAAAAATAATTGTTCTTGATGCAGGTCACGGAGGAAGTGATCCTGGTGCATCTGCAAATAATTTAGTTGAAAAGGATTTGACATTAAAAATGCTTTTGGCTGCTAAAGAGCTTTTTGACAAGAGCGATATTAAATGCTATGTAACAAGAGCATCTGATGTTTATCCAAGCTTTGATGACAGAACAAATATGGCAAATGAAGTCGGTGACGCATTTATATCTATACATATTAATTCTGCTGCAAATACATCTGCAAGCGGAACAGAAACATACAGTCTGTATGCAAATGACTTAGGCAATGGACTTACAAGTTATAGGTTGGCTGAAGAAATGTTAAATCAGCTGCTTGATAAACTTGGAACAGTAAACAGAAAAGTAAAAAGTGAAAACTGGATTGTTTTAAGACAATCAACAGTTCCTTCAACGTTAATAGAAATTGGATTTATATCAAATACAGGAGATGCACAAATTATGGGAAGTCAAGAAGGTATAAACAAGGTTGGACAAGCAATATATGAAGGTGTATCTGATTTGTTTGCAAAATATCCTCCTGTAAGATAATTAATTTAGTAAAACTACATAATAATTTAAATACAAGAAATGCTGAAATATAAATTTAAAATATTTCAGCATTTTTCTATATATTTGAAAAAAGTATGTTTTTCTTGATATTTTGCAGAATTGGTGATATACTTTGGTTAAAAGAAATATATATTTAAGGGGACACATAAACCACTGTTCGCAAAACACAAGTTTTGCGAATTCTTGATGTTAGATATATTCTATTTATCTTAAAATTCGTAGATTTTATAAAATAGACCTATTTTAACTACTTATGAACAACTATACAATTTATAGTATTATAAACTTGAGCTTTTTACTATTTCTCTTCAATAAGTATGTCTATAAATGTATATATAGGCAATTTCTATATTAAGATTAAGATTTATACTAAACTCAGATATAATATATAACTTGTTTTTTCAATTTAACTATTATTTTTACATATATATGATTATATAATATACTAAAAACTAAATTGCACTGTACTACAGTTCAATTTATAGGAGGTAATTATTATGGAAACAAGAGTTGCATTAATAGGAATTGTTGTCAAAAATTTTGATTCAGCAAATCAAATTAACAATATTCTTCACGAATACAGTGACTATGTAATTGGAAGAATGGGAATTCCCTATCGTGAAAAATCAATAAATATAATAAGTGTTGCAGTTGATGCACCCAGTGATATTATAAGTGCTCTATCAGGAAAGCTGGGACAGCTAGACGGTGTCAGTACAAAGACAATTTATAATTAGTTAAAATTTTAACAAGGTAATTTATTTTGTTAAATTAAACATATTAAACAACTGACAGGAAAGGCTTAATGCCTGACCTAAAAGGAAGGAGAAAACAAATGTACAATCCAAAATCATTAAAGGCAGAAGAATTTATATCTCATGAGGAAATTATGGATACCCTTTCCTATGCTGAAGCAAACAAAAATAATATAAATTTAATTAATTCTATTATTGAAAAAGCAAAGCTAAGAAAAGGACTTTCTCACAGAGAAGCTTCTGTCCTTTTAGTCTGTCAGGACGAAGAGAAAAACAAAGAAATTTATGCTTTGGCAGAACAAATTAAAAAGGATTTTTACGGCAACAGAATAGTTATGTTTGCCCCACTCTATCTGTCTAACTACTGTGTAAATGGCTGTGTTTATTGTCCGTACCACAGTAAAAATAAGCATATAGCAAGAAAGAAACTTACTCAGGAGGAAGTAGCCAAAGAAGTTATTGCTCTTCAGGATATGGGACACAAACGTTTAGCAATCGAAGCCGGAGAAGACCCTGTAAATAATCCTATTGAGTATATTCTTGAATGTATTAAAACTATATATGGTATTAAACACAAAAATGGTGCTATAAGAAGAGTTAATGTAAATATTGCTGCTACTACAGTTGAAAATTACAAAAAACTTAAAGATGCAGGCATCGGTACATATATTCTTTTTCAAGAAACATACCACAAAGAAAGTTATGAAAAGCTGCATCCTACAGGACCTAAACATAATTATGCTTACCATACAGAAGCTATGGACAGAGCTATGGAAGGCGGTATTGATGATGTAGGATTAGGAGTACTTTTTGGTCTTGAGAAGTATAAATATGAATTTGCAGGACTTTTAATGCACGCAGAACATCTTGAAGCTGTACATGGCGTTGGTCCTCATACAATAAGTGTACCAAGAATAAGACCGGCTGAAGATATTGATCCTAACGAATTTACAGATGCTATTGATGATGATATATTCGCTAAACTTGTTGCCTGCATAAGAATATCTGTGCCTTATACAGGAATGATTGTTTCAACAAGAGAAAACCAGAGAACAAGAGAAAAAGTTCTTCACTTAGGTATATCACAAATAAGCGGAGGTTCTAAGACTAGCGTAGGCGGATATTATGAACCAGAAACAGAAGATGACAACAGTGCCCAGTTTGACGTTGATGATACAAGAACACTTGATGAGGTTGTAAACTGGTTAATGAAAATGGGGTATATTCCAAGTTTCTGCACAGCATGTTACAGAGAAGGCAGAACCGGAGACCGCTTTATGAGTTTATGTAAATCCGGGCAAATTCAAAACTGCTGCCATCCTAATGCACTTATGACATTAAAGGAGTATCTTGAAGACTATGCTTCAAATGATACAAAGTCAGTAGGAGAAGCCTTAATTAAGAAAGAGATTGAAAACATACCTAATCCAAAAGTCAAAGCAATAGTTATTGATTATCTTGCAAATATTCACAAGGGAGAAAGAGATTTCAGATTTTAGGAGGCGGTAAAAATGAGTTTAAATGATACGCCCAAATCGGACAGAATACATATAGGTATTTTTGGAAAGAGAAATGCAGGAAAATCCAGTATAATAAATGCAATTACAGGGCAAAGCCTTGCTATTGTATCAGATATTAAGGGAACGACTACCGACCCCGTTCAGAAAGCAATGGAGCTTTTGCCTTTAGGACCTGTTATGGTCATTGATACACCGGGTATTGATGATTTAGGTGAGCTTGGAGAAAAAAGAGTAGAAAAAAGCTATCAGGTGCTTAATAAAACAGATATTGCCCTGTTGGTTGTTGACGGTACTTTAGGACTTCAAGCTGAGGATAAAAAAATAATAAGTTCATTTAAAGAAAGAAAACTGCCCTACCTTATTATTATAAATAAGTCCGATAAAGTTAAAAACAAATATGAAGTTGAAAACTCTATATGGGTAAGTGCAGAAACAAAAGAAAATATAGAAGAGCTTAAAGAAAGAATATCTCAGTTAGTGCCATCAGAAAATATGACACTTAAAATAATTGGTGATAAACTTGAACCTAATGATTTGGTTATACTTGTTGTGCCAATTGATAAAGCTGCTCCAAAAGGAAGACTTATACTTCCTCAGCAGCAGACTATAAGAGATATTCTTGAGGCTGGTGCTGTTTCTGTAGTTACAAGGGATACAGAACTTGCAGAGACTTTAAAAAATTTAGGCAAAAAGCCAAAAATGGTTATTACAGATTCACAGGCTTTTGGTTATGTAAAAACTATTGTTCCTGATGATATACTTCTTACATCTTTTTCAATATTATTTGCAAGGTATAAAGGAGACTTAGAACAGGCAATAAAGGCTGTAAAAGCAATAGATGAACTAAAAGACGGAGATACTGTACTTATTGCTGAAGGCTGTACTCATCACAGACAATGTGATGATATTGGTACTGTAAAAATACCAAAGTGGTTAAAATCTCATAGTGATAAAAATATTAATTATGAATTTTGCAGCGGTACAGAGTTTCCAAGAGATTTAAGCAAGTATAAAGCTGTTATACACTGCGGCGGCTGTACTCTAAATGAAAAAGAAATGAAACACAGAGTTTATATATGCAAGTCACAAAATGTTCCAATCACAAATTACGGTATATTTATTGCATATATACAAGGAATTTTAAAAAGAAGTATACAGGTATTTCCTGAATATGCTGAAAAATTATAAAAATACGCCGATGATTTTTTGTATAACGATGTATTAAGTGTTTGTTAAACAGCGTTATTACAATTTTTCATCGGCTTACTTTTTTAATTATTAACAACTACCTTATCTACCTGAACAACTATATAATAGTTTTCGTTAATAGCTTTGACTTTTTTATTTATTTCACGTATTATTTCATTATCTGCCATTTCAAAACCAAAGGGAACTTCAAGATCAAATATAATATTAGTACGCATTGGTCCATTCGTTATTCTAAAATCATGAAAATGAAGAATAGGATTAATTTCTTTTATTATATTACCTACTTCATCTTTTAAATGATTTGTAAGTTCATTCTCTGTTTCTATCGGATCCATATGAATACTTATATCACACTTATATTTTTTCTTTATTCTATCCTCAGTATTATCTATAACATCGTGAGCCTCCATTACATTCATTTCAGCAGGAATTTCCGCATGAAGAGAAACAACAACACGCCCCGGACCATAATCGTGAATATGCAAGTCATGTATACCTTCAATTTTTTCCTCTTTAAGTATATCCTCTTCAAGAGATTTTACAAACTCCGGATCAGGTGCCTGCCCTAAAAGAGGCTGTAAAGTATCATTTGCAGCATCAATACCCGCTTTAAATACAAATAAGGCAACTAATGCCCCTGCATACCCATCTATATTAATATTAAATATATATCCTATTATAAGGCTTAAAAGTACTGCACCTGTTGCTATACAATCACTTAAACTATCTGTCGCTGTAGCAAGCATAGCTGATGCATTAAGCTTTTTTCCAATTTTCTTATTAAATAGTGCCATCCACATTTTTAAACAAATGGAAAATACCAACACTATGACTGAAAAGTATGAAAACTCAACAGCTTCCGGGTTAATAATCTTATCTACAGAACTCTTTAAAAGTTCAATAGCTGTCATTATGATTAGAAACGCAATTAAAAGTCCTGATAAATATTCATATCTTCCGTGTCCGTAAGGATGGTCATTGTCAGCAGGTTTATCAGCAAGCTTAAATCCAATAATAGTGATGATTGAAGATGCTGCGTCTGATAAATTATTAAATGCATCTGCTACAACGGAAATTGATGCTGATATTATACCTGTCATAAGCTTTATTAGAAAAAGTATAATATTACATACAATTCCTACACCTCCACTTAATGCTCCGTATTTTTTTCTTATATGAGGATTCATTATATCCTCGTTGTTCTTTACAAACAGCTTAATTAATAAACCTGTCATATTTTATTTCCTCGCTTCTATTTTATTGTATACTAATATAGTATAGCAGATTTACCCATAGTTAGAAAAGAGTAACATTAAATAAACTGCAATTATTTATTTATATATTATTATTGAAAATAATGCCCTTTTATGTTAATATTAATCTATAATTACAATCAGGAGGTAAACTATGGATATATTAGATAAATATATTGACCAGTTATTGGAAAAGAGTACACCACAGGCACCTATTTGGAATATTGAAAAAATTAAAAGCGGCAAGCCTTCAACATGGAATTATATTGATGGCTGTATGATTAAAGCTATTCTTGACCTTTATGCTATTAAGGGAGATGAAAAGTTTTTAAAATTTGCTGATGATTTTATTGACTATTTTGTTCAGGAGGACGGAAGCATTAAGTCCTATGACCCTCAGGAATATAATATTGACAATGTAAATGCAGGCAAAACATTATTTGAATTATACAAACTTACAGGCAAGGAAAAATATAAAAAAGCTATAGAAACTATCTATTCTCAAGTAAAAAACCAGCCAAGAACCGAAGAAGGTAATTTCTGGCACAAGAAAATTTACCCTAATCAGGTATGGCTTGATGGTATGTATATGGGACAGCCTTTCTATATGCAGTATGAAGTTGAATATAACAATTGTGAAAACTGCAAAGACAGCTATAACCAGTTTCTTAATGTATATGATAAATTAAGAGACCCTAAAACAGGATTATATTATCACGGTTATGATTATTCAAGAAAAGCCTTTTGGTGCGACAAGGCTACAGGACTTTCAAGAAACTTTTGGCTCAGAGCTTTAGGCTGGTATGCAATGGCACTTATTGATACCATATCTGTAATGCCTGAGAGTATGAATGAAGAAAAAAGCAAGCTTTCAGCTATTTATAAAGAATTAATTGATTCAATGCTCAAATATCAAAGTGAAAATGGTATGTGGTATCAGGTAGTAAATCTTGGAGGTATTCCAGGCAACTATCTTGAAACAAGCGGTAGTTCAATATTTGCTTATGCCATTATGAAGAGTGTAAGAATGGGTATTTTAGACGATAGCTACTTCAAATACGGTGAGAAAGCATTTAACGGTGTTTGTGAAAAATACCTTTCAGAAAAAGACGGAGAACTTCAGCTTGACGGTATCTGCCTTGTTGCAGGCTTAGGTCCTGAAAATAATACAAGAAGAGACGGTACTTTTGGCTATTATATGTCAGAACCTGTTGTATCTAATGATGCAAAAGGTGTTGGACCTCTTGTACTTGCCTACATAGAAACATTATATAAAAATAAGTAATACATAAATTAAGGGTGTCCAAGCGGCACCCTTTTTGAGGAGAAATAATGAAAAACAGGTCAATTAATGCTTTAAAATGGATATATAAATATACAGGCTTACAGCTTTTATGGGTAGTATTTCTTTCTGTTCTTACAGGTGCTATATCATTAGGCTTTATTTGGCTTGCTCTTGTTTCAAGTGAAATTCTTGATATAGCTACAGGTGCTGCAGAAGGAAATATATGGTTTTCTATATTAAAAATTGTATTTATCATTGCCCTTCAAGGAGGGCTCAATATACTTTACTGCAATATACTTATCCGTGCAATGGGCAAAATAGATATAAAAATTAAACAGGGACTTTTCAACTGTCTGTTAAATAAAAAATGGACAAAGATTAATGAATATCATTCAGGTGAACTTCTAAACCGATTTACATCAGATGTAGATATTATAATTAACGGTGTTGTAACTATAGTTCCAAGCGGAATAGCACTGGGTACAAGACTTATAGCAGGTCTTGCTGTCCTATTTGCAATTGAGCCTAAAGTTACTTTTATTGTAGTTATATTCGGTGTATTTGTAGGCATAGCCAGCAAAATTTACAGCAAACATTTTAAATATCTTCATAAGGAATTACAAAATGCTAATGGTACAGTACGTTCATTTATACAGGAATGTATTGAAAATGTTATAGTTATAAAATCCTATGCAAACAATAATATAGTATCCACAAGATTAAAAAACAAACAGCTTGATGCACTTAAGCTTATGTATAAAAAACAAACCGTAAGTAATATTGCTGATACAGGTGTATATATACTTTTTACAGGAGGTTATTACGCAGCTCTTGTATGGGGTGCTTTTAAAATAAGTGCAGGTTCTATAACCTTTGGTATGCTTACAGCTTTTTTACAGATAGTTGAACAGATTAAAGCCCCGATGAGAAATATGAGCGGACTTGTTCCTGCATTTTATTCAATGATTGCATCGTCTGAAAGACTGATTGAACTTGAAAATATAGATGATGAAGAAAAAACAGAACAAATCTTTTCAACTGATGAACTATATAAAAGACTAAAGTCAATAACTTTTGATAATATTACATTTTCATATAAAAATGATACTGTACTTGAAAATGCTGACGCAGTAATAAATAAAGGTGAGATTACAGCCGTTGCAGGTCCCTCAGGCATAGGCAAATCTACTATGATGAAGTTAATACTGTCACTTATCGAGCCTCAAAACGGCAGAGTATATCTTACTCTTGATGATAATAGTACTATTAATATTGATGCCTCTCTCAGAAAGCTTTTTGCTTATGTGCCTCAGGGCAATATGATATTATCAGGCACAATAAGAGAAAATATAGCTTTTTGCAAACCAAATGCAACTGATGAAGAAATAATAAAAGCAGCTGAAAATGCTATGATATTAAGTTTTATTGAAACACTCCCAAAAGGTTTTGATACAGTTGTCGGTGAAAGAGGTCTTGGATTGAGTGAAGGACAAATACAAAGAATAGCAATTGCAAGAGCTTTTTTGTGTGATGCACCTATACTTCTACTTGACGAAGCAACATCTGCTCTTGATGAATATAATGAAAAAGGATTAATTGAAAACATAAAAAAGCTTAATGATAAAACTTGTATTATAATTTCTCACAGACATAGAACAATTGAAATGTGCGACAGAATAATTGAGTTTAATAATAAAAAACTTAGAGAAAGCAATTTTTTATCATTTGTAAGCAAATAGACAAAAGCCATTGATTACTCATAGTAATTCAATGGCTTTCTGTTTTTATATCATATTTATAAAATACTTATGTATTGCTTTAGATTTTGTCAGCTCAGGGTGAAATGCTGTCACAAGCATATTACCTTCCCTTGCTGCAACAATTTTATCATCAACTACAGAAAGTACCTCCACATTATTATTATCAACACTTTTAATATAAGGTGCTCTTATAAACCGCATAGGTACCTTACCTATACCCTTAAATTCGCTTACTGTTTCAAAACTTCCAAGCTGTCTGCCATAGGCATTTCTTTCAGCAGTTATATCCATAAGTGCAAGATGATTTCTGCTGTCATTTTCAATATTATGAGCAAGAAGCAAAAGACCTGCACATGTGCCGAATACAGGTATACCTTTTTTAATTTTTTCTCTTAATATATTTAACATATCAAGTTCTCTCAGCAGCTTTCCCATTACAGTACTTTCACCTCCGGGAAGCACAAGTGCATCAAAGTTTTTTAGACAGTCAGACTTTTGCCTTAGTTCAATGGTTTCTGCTCCCAGTTCTTCAAACATTTTCTCATGTTCAATAAAAGCTCCCTGCAATGCAAGAACAGCAATTTTCATATTACTTACCTCTTTCTGCCATTAAAAGTTCAATTTCATTTTCATTTATTCCAACCATAGCTTCGCCTAAATCTTCTGAAAGTTCTGCAATAATTTTAGCGTCTTTATAATTTGTTACAGCTTTTACAATTGCCTGTGCTCTTTTTTCAGGGTTACCTGATTTAAATATACCTGAACCAACAAATACACCTTCAGCACCTAACTGCATCATTAAAGCAGCATCAGCAGGTGTAGCAACCCCGCCGGCTGCAAAATTTACAACAGGCAGTTTTCCGTTTTTATGTACATATTCTAAAAGTTCATATGGAACACCTAACCTTTTAGCATTATCAAAAAGTTCATCTTCACTGCAATTTGCAATTCTTCTTATTTCACTTTGCACCATTCTCATATGTCTCACAGCCTGAACAATATCTCCTGTACCAGGCTCACCCTTTGTTCTTATCATTGATGCACCTTCAGCAATTCTCCTTAATGCTTCGCCTAAATCTTTAGCACCGCATACAAATGGAACATCAAACTTTGTCTTATCAATGTGATAAATATCATCAGCAGGTGATAAAACCTCACTTTCATCTATATAGTCAATTTCAATAGCCTGCAGCACCTGAGCTTCTGCAAAATGACCTATTCTGCATTTTGCCATAACAGGAATTGAAACAGCTTCCTGTATACCCTTTATCATCTTGGGATCACTCATTCTTGATACTCCGCCGGCTGCTCTTATATCAGCCGGAATTCTTTCAAGAGCCATAACAGCACAGGCACCTGCTTCCTCTGCAATCTTTGCCTGTTCAGGTGTAGTTACATCCATTATTACTCCACCCTTTAACATTTGTGCTAATTCACAATTTAACTTATATCTTGACATTTTTTTAACCTCCTATTGATTTTTTGTTAATATATGTATATAATTATACATATATCTGATACGTTTTTAATACTCAGTTTTAAATTATTTTATAATGTCAGTTGGTGATTTTATGTTTACTTATATTTTAAATTCGGATAAAAAAACTCCTATATATGAACAGTTGTATGAGCATATCAAAGAAGATATTTTAAGCGGAGAAATTAAACCAAAAGAAAAACTGCCTTCCAAAAGAAAACTTTCTGCTCACCTTAAAATCAGCGTTATGACTGTAGAAACAGCTTATGAACAGCTTATTTCCGAAGGCTATATATATTCATTGCCTAAAAGCGGATACTATGCAAATGATATACAAAAGTCTATTTCTTTAACTCCATCTGGCATAAATTTAATACCAGTCAGAGAAAATTTAACAAGGTCAGATTATAAATATGAATTTAAAACAAATACTGTTGATACTGAAAATTTCCCTTTTTCAGTATGGGCAAAACTTATGCGTGAAGTTTTAAGGGACAAAGATAAAGAACTTTTAAATAAAAGTGAACCAAAGGGCTTATATTCTCTAAGAATTGAGATAGCAAAGTATCTGAAATCATACAGAGGAATAAGCTGCCAGCCTGAACAGATTGTTGTAGGTGCTGGTTCTGAATATCTTATAAACTTAATAATACAGTTGCTGGGAGAAAATAAAAAATACGCTGTTGAAAACCCGGGATACCATAAAATAGCAAAAATTTTGTCAGCCTATAATATAGATACTGAATATTTGCCTTTAGATGACTGTGGAATCAGTATGGAACATTTAATTTATTCTGATATAAATGTGCTCCACGTATCCCCTTCGCATCAATTTCCTACAGGAATTATAACCCCTATTAAAAGAAGATATGAAATTTTAAAGTGGGCAGCAGAAAAAAATGGGTATATTATAGAAGATGACTACGACAGTGAATTCCGATATAACGGCAAGCCTGTCCCCGCACTCCAAAGCCTTGATAGTGGAAGCAAAGTAATTTATATGAATACTTTTGCAAAAAGCCTTTCACCGTCTCTTAGAATAAGCTATATGGTACTGCCCTGGGAACTTGTATTTAAATTTGACAGAGAACTTAAGTTTTATTCAAATACTGTATCCTGCTTTGAACAATATACCCTTGCAAAATTTATGGAAGGCGGACACTTTGAAAGACATATTAACAGAATGCGAAATATATATAAAGGACGTATAAATACAATTAAGAATTGTATAGCAAATCTAAATAAAGAAATAAATATAAAAGGTGAAAATACAGGGCTTCATATTGTATTGGAGTTTAACGATAATACAAATATAAAAAGTTTAATTGAGAAAGCTAAAGAAAAAGGTATATTTATAACAGATATTAATGATTATTACTTTAAAGGCATACACCCTAAGCCTGCACTTGTTTTAGGCTATACAGGGATAAAAAGCGAGAATATTGTTAAAGCCTTTGATTTACTTAACGATATATGGTAAAATATTAATGAAACCTTAATAA
>CAJKOJ010000040.1 GCA_905201505.1 uncultured Eubacteriales bacterium
TTAGCTTTTTGACAGTCTTATATAATAAATTTATTATAACCTTAAGCTTTAATCCGGATAAACCATATTTTCCTTTTTAATATTTTTTAAAACCTCATTATAAAACTTTTCGCATTCCCACTTTGCAAAAGCAAGATTATGGTCCAGATAATTTCCGCACTCTTTTGATGTTGTAGCAGGAATTTTACCTTCAAAGTTTATAACATACTTAACAGCATTTGCAATAGGCTCAAGTACGTTCTCAGGCTCCAAGTCCCCCTTGAAAATAATATACATACCTGTTCTACAGCCCATTGGTCCGACATAGATTATACTGTCTGCCCACTCCTTGTCCTCTCTCAGGCACACAGCCATAAGATGTTCAAGAGTGTGTATAGCAGCAATATCCATACAAGGCTCAATATTAGGTCTTTTAAACCTTACATCAAATGTAGTTACGGTTTCATTTCCTACCTTGTCCTTTCTGGATACATAAATACCTCTAAGCAATTTATCATGATCTATTGTAAAACTTGCAACTTTCATAAAATAACTCCTTTGTAACAATGTATTTTTAACACTTTATAACTATATCTATTTTATTATAAAACTGTTTAAATTACAATAGTCTGGTAAAAAATAAAATCCATTTACAATTTTTTAACACCTTTCGTCAATATTGTTAAAAAAATAACTTTTTGCAGGTTCCTTGTTATATATTTAACACAAAAAAAAATTGCAAACTCTTGTATTTCTGTGAAAAATATTGTATTATTATTGTATGGTAAAATCTAAATAAGGAGGAAATTAGATTATGAATCTTAAAACCTTTAAGATTGGTGGTATCCATCCACCTGAGGGCAAAGAGGCAACAGAGAAAAAGCCTATTGAAATAATTATGCCCAAAGTAGGTGCACTTATGGTATATCCCATGAGTCAGCACATAGGTGCTCCGGCTGTCCCTGTTGTTAAAAAGGGAGACAGAGTTTTACTCGGTCAGAAAATAGCTGAAGCAGAAGCCTTTATGTGTTCACCTATTCATTCATCAGTATCAGGTACTGTTAAGGATATTAAGCCTATGCTTACTCCGGGAGGCACTATGGTACAGTCTGTCATAGTTGAAAATGACGGATTATTTGAAGAAGACCCGGCTCTTGGTCAGGATAAAGACTGGAAAAAACTTTCAAGAGAAGAAATTCTTGACAAAATTAAAAACGCGGGTATAGTAGGTCTCGGCGGTGCAGGTTTCCCGACACATATCAAGCTTAATCCGCCTCCTGCAGACAAAATTGATTCAATCATTGTAAATGCGGCAGAGTGTGAACCATGTCTTACAACTGACCACAGGGTAATGCTTGAAAAGACAGACAGACTTGTACAGGGTCTTGCTATTATGCTTACTCTTCATCCCGGTGCAAAGGGATACATAGCTATTGAAAACAATAAACCCGACGCTATTGAAGCAGTTTCAAAAGCTTGTGAAAAGTATGATAATATTTCTGTTGTTGCACTTCTTACAAAATATCCTCAGGGTTCAGAAAAACAGCTTATTTATGCTGTAACAGGCAGAGAGGTAAAATCAGGCAGACTTCCTGCCTCAGAAGGCTGTATTGTAGATAATGTAGATACAGTGCTTGCTATTGAAAGAGCCTGCTGTCAGGACAGACCTCTTATGAGAAGAATTGTGACCTTTACAGGCGATGCTGTTAAAAACCCCGGCAACTATCAGGTCAGAATTGGTATGAATATGAATGACTTTATTGAACAGGTCGGCGGCTTTACAGAAGACCCTGCCAAAATTATTGCAGGCGGTCCTATGATGGGCAAAGCCATTTATTCAACAGATGTACCTTTTATAAAGACATCTTCAGCTTTACTTTGCCTGACAAAGAAATCTGCAGAGCTTCCGCCTGAGAGCAATTGTATCAGATGCGGAAAATGTGTAAGTGCCTGCCCTATGGGACTTATGCCTTTAACACTTAATCAGGACGCCCTTGCAGGGGATATGGCGGCATTTGAGGCACATGACGGACTTGATTGTATTATGTGCGGTTCATGTTCATTTGTCTGTCCGGCAAAGAGACATTTGGCACAGACAATTATTGCATTCAGAGGCGAAGTAATGGCTTCTAAGAGAAAGAAATAAGGAGGGATTTCAGTGAACGACAATTTAATGGTTTCATCATCACCTCATATTCGCTCAAAAGAAACCGTTTCAAGCGTTATGAGAGATGTTGTCATTGCTCTTGCTCCGGCAGCAGTAATGGGTATTATTTTCTTTGGTTTGTCTGCCGCAATTATGATAGCAGTTGCTGTTATTTCTGCTATGGTATGGGAAACCATATACAACAAAATTGCTAAAAAGCCTAACACAGTTAAGGATTTTTCAGCAGTTATTACAGGCTTGCTTCTTGCACTTAATATGCCTGCTTTATCAATAAGCGAGCACCCTATTGCAATGATTGTACTGCCTGTTATCGGCACAGGCTTTGCCATTATTATTGCAAAGCAGTTATTCGGTGGTCTCGGACAGAACTTTATTAACCCTGCATTAGCAGGAAGAGCATTTTTAGTAGCATCTTATCCTACTTTAATGACAGGCTCCATATTCCACCCAACAAATTATTTATCAGGTATTGATGCTGCAACGTATGCAACACCTCTTACTTCTATAAAGGCGGGTACAGGCTACGGTGCTGATTTAATTCAGGGTCTTATAGGCAACACAGGCGGTACAATAGGCGAAACCTGTGCAATTGCTCTTATTATAGGCGGTGTATACCTTATTGTTAAAAAGGTTATCTCATGGAGAATTCCCGTTATATATATTGCCACAGTTCTTGTATTTACATATATACTTAAATTCTGTGGTGTAGAGGGTGCAGTAAACAGAGATTTTACAGAACTCTTCTACGGTGGTCTTATGTTAGGTGCTTTCTTTATGGCAACTGACTATGCTTCATCACCGGTCACACCAACTGGTCAGCTTATTATGGGCTTTGGCTGCGGTTTTATTACAGTGCTTATCAGAGTATTCGGCGGCTATCCCGAAGGCGTTTCATACTCAATATTGCTTATGAACCTTTGTGTCCCTCTTATTGACAGATGGACTTCACCTAAGAAATTTGGTTATGTTAAGCCTGTTAAAGTTAAGGAGGTGAAGTAGTATGTCAAATATAATAAAACCGGCTTTTATACTTCTTATTATATGTATAATAGCTGCGGCTCTTTTAGGTTATGTTAATATGATTACTGCTGCACCTATTGCTGAACAGGAAGCAAAGGCAAAGCAGGAAAGTATGACAGCAGTTCTTCCCGACGCTTCAGATTTCGGCGAAGAAATAATTGTAAAAGAGGGCAATATTACATCAGTAACTCCTGCCCTTAATGAAGATGGTGAAGAAATCGGCTATGCCGTTGCTATCACTACAAAAGGCTTCTCTGCCGGTCTTAAATTAATGTATGGTATTGATACTGAAGGTACCGTTACAGGTCTTTCAGTTGTTGACTGCTCAAGTGAAACACCTGGTCTTGGTGCAAATGCCGCAAATGAAAGCTTTTACGGTCAGTTTACAGGCAAGAGCGGTAATGTAGCTGTCACTAAAGACGGCGGTGATATTGAGGCACTTACAGGTGCTACAATTACATCAAGAGCCGTTGCCAATGCCGCGTCAGAGGCAATTGAGTACATTACAGAAAATTATTTGAAAGGAGGGGCTAATTAATGAATCCTGTTAAAATTATTAAAAACGGTATTATTGATGAAAACCCTACTTTTGTTCAGGTTATAGGTATGTGTCCGACCCTTGCCGTTACATCATCTGCAACTAACGGTGTAGGTATGGGACTTTCAACAACAGCCGTACTTATATGCTCAAACTTTGTTATTTCTTTAATCAGAAAGATTATTCCTGATTCAGTCAGAATACCTTGCTATATAGTAGTAATTGCATCTTTTGTTACAATAGTACAGATGCTTTTAAAGGGCTTTGTTCCTGCACTTAACGACAGTCTTGGTGTGTATATACCCCTTATCGTTGTAAACTGTCTTATTCTTGCAAGAGCAGAAGCTTATGCAGGCAAGAACAATCCGATTGCCTCATTATTTGACGGTATCGGTATGGGTTTAGGTTTTACTTTAGGCTTGACTGTACTTGGTGCTGTAAGAGAAATCCTCGGCAACGGCAGTATATTCGGCATTGCAGTTTTACCTGAAACTTGCAAAACATTACTTATGATTTTACCGCCTGGAGCATTTATCACATTAGCGTTCCTTATGGTATTAGTTAATTTAATCAGAAACAGAAAGTAGGAGGTGGATAGATAATGGATTTATTTGTAACATTAATGGCGGCAATATTTGTCAATAACTTTATATTTGCAAAATTCTTAGGTATCTGTCCGTTCCTCGGTGTATCTAAGAAAGTTGAAACAGCGGCAGGTATGGGTGTAGCGGTTATATTCGTTATAGCTCTTGCATCAGCTGCAACATGGCTTGTATATAACTTTATTTTAGTTAAATTAGGTCTTGAATATTTATATAATATAGCCTTTATTTTGATTATTGCATCTCTTGTACAGTTTGTAGAAATGTTTATTAAGAAAAGTTCACCTTCCCTTTATCAGGCACTTGGTGTATATCTTCCTCTTATAACAACTAACTGTGCTGTACTCGGTGTAACTGTAACAAATATGGAAAGTAAATTTGGTTTTATCAAATCTTTGGTAAACGGTGTAGGTGCAGCAGTAGGTTTTGCTCTTGCTATTATCCTCTTTGCAGGTGTAAGAGAAAGACTTGAAAAATGTCCTATTCCAAAGCCTTTTTTCGGCTTTCCAATTGCACTTATAACTGCCGGTCTTATGTCAATAGCCTTTTTGGGCTTTTCCGGCATGCTTTAATAAGGAGGGATTAAAATGGATATAAATGCAGTTTTATTTCCCGTACTTGTTTTAGGCTGTATGGGTGTGATTTTTGGTGCAGTACTCGGTTTTGCATCAATTATTTTTAAGGTTGAGCAGGACCCTAAAGTACCCCTTGTAAGAGAGTGTCTTCCAGGTGCTAACTGCGGCGGCTGCGGTTTTGCAGGCTGTGATGCTTTGGCTGAAGCTATAGCAAAGGGCGAAGCCCCTGTTAATGCCTGTCCTGTAGGCGGTGCAGGAGTTGCCGATAAGGTAGCGGCTGTTATGGGAGTTGAAGCAGGTTCTTCTGAAAAGATGACAGCTTTTGTTAAATGCCAGGGTGACTGTGATAAAGCTAAATCAAAGTTTGAATATTACGGCTCTGATGACTGTAAGTTTGAGGCAAGTGTGGCAGGAGGTCATAAGGCTTGTTCCCATGGCTGTTTAGGTGACGGCAGCTGTGTTGCAGCCTGTGCATTTGATGCTATACACGTTGTAAACGGCGTAGCTGTTGTTGACAAAGAAAAGTGTGTAGCCTGCGGTGCTTGTATAAAGGCTTGTCCAAAGAACCTTATAGAACTTGTTCCTTACAGCAAAAAGATAAGAGTTACATGTAATTCTCTTGACCAGGCGGCAACAGCAATGAAAGCTTGTACCACAGCTTGTATAGGCTGCGGCAAGTGTGCCAAGGGCTGTCCTGCAGAGGCGATTGAAATGATTACTATAGGAAATTCTGTTCCCCCTGCTAAAATTGCCAGAATTGATTACAGCAAGTGTGTTGAATGCGGCAAGTGTGTAACAGAGTGTCCGCGAGGTGCTATTATTAAGTACGAAGCTTAAATATAACAGACAAAAAGGAGCGAATTTTCGCTCCTTTTAATTTATATCTGCCAGCACCTTATTTATATCCTCATTTATAAAAACGGATTTATCTCTAATATCAAACGGACAGTAGAATTCACTTATATTTATGCAAATATAATAAGCATTTTCATATTCAGCAGTCATTTTCCAAAAAGGATATTTTATAATACCCGGAGTATTGCCTCCTACCCCTATTTCCATAAACACGATATTGCTCATTTTATGTTTACATAAAAAACTTTCATATCTTTTTCCGGCATTATACCATCCATCATCCTGTACAAATCTGTCATCAATACGCAAATTTACAGTCATTGGTTCACCGCATTTAGGACAATACGGTATTAGTTCACCGGGAATTTTCATATCTAATTGTTCCCTAAACATTCTTTCAACAATCTTTTTGTTGTCATAGCAGACATTATGACAAGGCGTTGAGCACTGAAACAATCCGTAGTCTCCCTGAGTGTAAAAAAGCCTGTTTTTATCAAACCCTGCTTTTTGAAACTGATGGTCAACATTAGTAGTAATAACAAAGAAATCCTTATCCTTTATTATTTCAAGCAGTTTTTTATACGGTTCTCCAATTTCTTCATTGTATCTGTTAATATATATTTGTCTGCTCCACCATGCCCAGTATTCTTCTAATGTTTCAAAAGGATAAAAGCCTCCCGAATACATATCCGATATGCCATATTTTTTATTAAAATCACTAAAATATTTATTAAACCTTTCTCCCGAATAGCTAAAACCACTTGCAGCCGATAAGCCGGCACCGGCACCTATTACAACAGCATCTGCACTTATAATTTTATTTTTAACTTCCGTTATTTTATTTAAGTAATCTGTTGTAAATTTCATAGTCCCGATCCTTGAAAACATTAAATATCACCTTCACTCTGCTTTTGTTCTTATCCTTATATTTTTTTACAGTATTAACTGCAATTTCTCCGGCTCTTTCATTTGGAAAACAATACTCACCTGTTGAAATGCAGCAAAAAGCAATACTTTCAATCTTCCTTTCATCTGCCATTTTCAGGCAGCTTACATAACAGCTTTCAAGCATTTTTAAATCACTTTCACTCACTTCTCCCCTTACAATAGGACCCACTGTATGTATTACAAATTCACAAGGCAGATTATAGGCTGATGTTATTTTTGCACCGCCTGTTTTTTCCTTTGCTTTTTGCTTTTTCATTATTTCATTGCATTCCAGTCTCAATTGAATTCCGGCAAAGCTGTGAATTGCATTGTCAATACAGCTGTGGCAGGGATAAAAACATCCCAGCAATTCCGAATTGGCGGCATTAACAATTGCACCGCATTTAAGTCTTGTAATATCACCCTGATACAGATAAATATCCTTTTCTCTTTCTGTTAAATCATCTAAGCAAACAATTCCCTTTTCCTCAGCTCTTTTCATTAGATACTCATCTTGTATCCGCAAAAATTCATCACTTATTTTTTCAGGCATACGTACATTCATTAAAGATCTAAGAAGCCTTTTTTGCTCATTAATATTTGTCGGAATATCCGTATTTTCATTTCTCTCATTTAACAATGCCTTTATAAGATATATTCTTCTTTCATCCTGGTTCATATTACATTCTCCTCTCAACAGCGGATATAGGACAAATTCTCTCACAGTTACCGCAGTGCAAACAGTTCCTGTTATTTATGACATAAGGTATTTTGTCTTTTTTTACAGCACCCTGGGGACAAACTTCACTGCATTTTCCACAGCCTGTACACTTCTCATTTATATAATAATTATACCCTGTTTTTACATTCCCCCCAAATATAAATGTTTCTCTTTCTATAGGCTTTTTAGACAAGTCAAACCATTCTCCCACACCATCATACAGCTTAAAGACGGTTAATGCGGTTTTAGATTTTGAAGTGGGATATATCTCATTCATATAGGGATTTTTATTTATGAGTAAGTCCACCATTCCTTCCCCCACTTCCGCTGTTTTTCCTCTCACAGAAACAGCCTTTGAAGATAATGTATCCTTTCCTATACTTGCAGAAAAAGCGGCAAACTTTCTTTTTTTAAGTCTTTCATAAAATCCTTTTCCTTTGGCTGTCAGAAAGTACAAACCACCCTCATCCCAATCCATAATATCAATGACACATGTAACAGGCAAGTTTTCATCGTCAACCGTAGCCATAACCACAGTGTGTATTTCCTCTGTAATATACTTAAAATAATCTGTCTTGTTCATATTTTCCCCCTGTATTCTACCTATTTCAATTTTTACTCACCAAAGAAAAACCCTGCTGTCATATCCAGATAATTCTCACCGCTGTAACCGCTGTATAAAGCCTTAACCTTTGTTTTAAATTCCTCTTTGCTTCCGCACTCATCAGCTGTTTCTTTCAGCTTTAAAATATAGTCAATTTTAGTCTGAGCGTCCTTTAAATCCTCAGGAGTATAATGAGATGTAATTATCAAATCATATCCCCTTTTAATATAAGTTTTAAGCTGCTCAATTATTGCATCGGCATGACTGTAACCTGCAACAATAGAGTGACAGCTGTGACCAAGCATGTGAGTATACACAACATTAATTTCAGGTATTTCAATATCAAAAGCGTCCTGAGTTAAAGTAATAATAAACTTAATACCTCCTATAGTTATGCACCCCTCCTCTATGTAATCTGTCACTTTAAAAATACTGCTGTCAAATATTTCTCCAAAAGACTTTGCAAAGTTGTCTATTAAAGCCTTTCCCCCGCCTTTATGTCCGTATTCATCTGCATTTTTAGTGGCATATCTCTTGACATTCGGCAAAAATGTACCCCCTGCCATGTGATAAGCAAGCAGTATCCCCTTTACATCCATATTTCTTTCTGAAATATAGTTTTCAAGTTCCTTAATGTTGTCAGCAAAGCAAGGTGCCTCGATTATAACAGCCTTTCCATCTTTTTCAACAATAAAAACCTCATCATCAATATAGTCATTGGTTTTATAAGCGTGGAGCTTTATATTGCCAAAATCATATACATTCATTTCGCCTTTGTTAAGTTTTACAGTTTCAAATTTTTCTTTTATCATAATAATTACCTCCATCGTTGTAATAATTTTTGTTACAACAATATAATACCACTTTCTCGTTGTAATGTCAATAGTTACAACATTTTTTTAATATTTTTTTAAACAGGTGACTGAAATTAAATAATATGCTATAATATAAACAAGTTATTATAACTTAAATATTTATAAACCCTTGTAAACAACCCTTTGTTTACTTGCATTGGAGGAAATTAGAATGAAAGAAAATAAATATGACAACCAACAGTTTTTCCTGAAATACGGAGAAATGGAACGCTCTAAAAAAGGTCTTCAAGGAGCAGGCGAATGGTCTGAACTTCAAAAAATTTTACCAAACTTCCACGAAAAAAAGGTTTTAGACTTGGGATGCGGTTATGGCTGGCACTGTAAATATGCAGTTGACAACGGAGCACAATACGTACTTGGAACAGACATATCCCGCAAAATGCTTGAAACTGCAAAGGAAATAAATAACAGCCCAAAAATAGAATATCAATGTATTGCTATGGAAGATTTAGACTTTACCTCAGAAACATTTGACATAGTTCTCAGCTCATTGGCATTTCATTATGTAAAGGACTTTGAACCTTTGACAGCAAACATATATAAATGGCTGAAAAAAGGCGGAGAATTTGTTTTTTCCGTAGAGCATCCTGTTTTCACATCTTACGGCACACAGGACTGGTACTATGACACGGACGGAAATATACTTCATTTTCCTGTTGACAATTATTATTATGAGGGAAAACGTGAAGCAATATTTTTAGGCGAGAAAGTTACAAAGTATCATAGAACGCTTACAACTTATCTTAATACACTGCTTCAGAATAATTTTGAATTACAGCACATTATAGAGCCACAGCCCCCTGAAAATATGCTTAATATAGAGGGTATGAAAGATGAAATGCGACGTCCTATGATGCTGCTTGTTTCAGCTAAGAAAAAATAGAAAAAAGCAGTAAATCATTTTATATATTATGATTTACTGCTTTTTTATTTGAATTCACTTTTTTGCCATAAGCCCTTTGTTCTTAATTTTATAATCATTATTTACTTACTGTTTTATATAATTTTCAGTGTCATTTATAACATCAGCCATAGTCATTTTTTTCATTTCATCTTCCATTGACTTTTGTATCTTAACAAGCCTTTTATCCAGCACATTGTGTATATTTCTGCCCACAGGACACTCTTTGCTCGGATTTTCGTGAAAACTAAACAGCTCACCGTCAACACACTCCACAGCATAATATATATCAAGAAAACTTATTTCATTTAACGGCTTTGCAATTTTAGCCCCGCCGCTGCCCCTTATAACTGTTACAATTCCCTGAGCTTTCAGCTGCTGCAAAATTTTTCTGATTATAACAGGATTTACATTAATACTTGATGCCAGAAAGTCACTTGTAACCTTGTATTTATCCTGAAATATATCTATACAAGTCAGTATGTGTATCGCTATTGTAAATCTGCTTGAAATCTGCATAAAAACTTTCACCTGCCATAAATACAAAATTTTAGTCTTATTTACAAAAGGCTGCTTAAAAGCAGCCTTTTCAAATTGTCAAAAACCTTTTTTTAAGAAAAAAACTGCATTTCTTAAGCATCTATCTTCCATTTAGCGTCGCAGACTTTAATCCACAGGTCGAGCTTTGCCCGACCGAGGACAGGAACTTTTCTGTAAACAAGCTATCTATATAGCTTGTTTGCGGAAAACTTGGTAGTTCCTACCTTAGCTAATTGAAAGAATTGGAATCATTTCTTTCAAGGCTGTTGATAAAGTCAACAGCCTGAAAAGGCTGCTTAAAAGCAGCCTTTTGTAAATTAAAATGCAATTACTTAAATATATCCGCCCATATTGGCAGTCTTTTATTTTCTCTCAATATTAACTGTACCCTTATTGCTGTCAATAGTTACAAGAAGCTTATCAGGTATAGTTGAATCCACATCAATATCGCAAAGTATGCAAGGAACCTTGAGCACTCTTGCCAAGTCCACAGCGTGAGTAAAGTCGCACTTGCTGTCTTCTGAACCTACGATGATTGCACCTGCTTTCATCATATAAGGTATAAGACCCTTGTCAGGATTAGATGTAACAAAAATGTCACCGCTCTTGAAATGGAGCTTAGCTTCCTCACAACTGGTACAAATATTAGTATGTGCAGTAAACTTAGTACACTTAGTCATTGCTCTGCCCTTTAACAGCACGTCACCAACGATACCAACCTTAATAGTGTTTGTAGAACCTGTTGTTCCAAGAGGAGTACCTCCTGTAAATACCATAAGGTCGCCGTTATTAGCGTGACCAAGCTTGAGAGCCTCATCAGCCAAAGCGTCAAATAACGCTGACATACTCTTCTGCTCAAATTCAATCTGCATAGGAGTTGTACCCCATATAAGATTAAGCTGTCTGCAAGTTCTTTCAATTGGAGAACAACCTAAAATATCAGTAGCAGGTCTATACTTAGAAACCTCTCTTACAGCTCTTCCTGATAATGTAATTGTAGAAATAATAGCAGCATTAAGGTCATTAGCTGTAGTACAAGCAGAATGGCTCACAGCACTTGTAATATTTCTTACGCTTAAAGACTTTGAATATGCCTTATTAAATCTGTCAGCATAGTCAATTGAAGCCTCAACCTTTTTAGCAATTCTGTCCATAGCCTTAACAGCTTCCACAGGATAATCACCCTGTGCAGTTTCACCTGAAAGCATAATAGCATCAGTATAGTCAAATATTGCATTTGCAACGTCATTAACTTCGGCTCTTGTAGGTCTTGGATTGTCCATCATTGAGTTAAGCATCTGAGTTGCAGTTATAACAGGCTTGCCCTTTTGAATACACTTCTTAATGAGCATCTTCTGAACAAGAGGAACTTCCTCAAAAGGAATTTCAACACCAAGGTCACCTCTTGCAACCATTATACCGTCAGTTACTTCAAGTATTTCATCAATGTTGTCAACACCGTCTCTGTTTTCAATCTTAGATATAATCTGTACATCGCTTCCGCCGCACTCTTCAAGTACTCTCTTTATTTCAAGTACGTCCTTTGCAGAACGTATAAATGAAGCGGCAATATAGTCAACACCTACACTTACACCAAACTTAATATCGTCAATGTCCTTGTCTGTAAGAGCAGGCAGATTAATGTGTATATTAGGCAAATTAACGCCTTTCTTTGTACCAAGTACGCCTGAGTTCACAACTCGGCATATTACATCATTACCCTTTATATCTATTACAGTAAGCTCAATAAGACCGTCGTCTATAAGTACTGTTGAACCTACGCTTAAATCCTTTGTAATATCTTCATAAGTTACAGCAACCCTTGTATTGTCACCCACAATATCATCAGTTGTAAGAGTGAAAGTTTGACCTTCTTCAAGCTGTACCTTTTTGCCGTCAACTAAATCTCTGGTTCTGATTTCAGGACCCTTAGTATCAAGAATAATAGGAATAGGTGCACCAAGCTCTTCTCTTGCCTGCTTTAAATTGGCAATTCTCTGTCCGTGTTCTTCATGGTCACCATGAGAAAAGTTTAATCTTGCAGCACTAATACCTGCCTCAATAAGAGCCTTAATCTGCTCAACACTGTTCGATGCAGGACCTAAAGTCGAAACAATTTTAGTTTTACGCATAATATTCTCCTTTTTTCAATAAACATATTTATTCATACTACAATATATTTTAACACAACATATCAGAAATTTCTACACTTTTTTCATCTTTTTACAAAGTTTATACCAAATATAATTATTACCACTTTTAATTATAAATATTGCATAAAATTCATAATATATATATTAAATTTTGCATAAAAAAGCTGTAAAGATAATTTAATTATCCTCACAGCTCTATAAAATCACCTCTGCATAACTTTTTTCAATTTTTGTTTTTTCATTTTATCTCACCGTGCTCATTCTCGTATGATTTGATTTTCATTTTGGTTATGTATTCAAGCATATTTGTAACAGAGCGATTTTCATCTTTAGCTATTATTCTTATTTTTGTGTATATTATAGTATCAAGCCTTAATGTAAATTGTACTTTAGATTTAGTCATTTAATTATCCCTTTCATCAAAAGCAGAAATTAAAAAATTATATTTGAATTTTCATATATAACTTATTATATTTTATATGTGCTTTTATATTTAATACATATATATCCGTAAAAATTATTTATGACAATTAGAGTATACTACCTTTTAGCAAAAAACTCCACCCACGATTGATGGAATTTATAAAACGAACGGTTGATTTTTTAATTTTTTTATCTATAAAATAAAACAATAAAAAAAGAAGTTTTTCAACTTCTTTTAATGCTGATTTCACCTATAAGACTGGGGGACGGTTCCCTGGTCTCATTTTTTATTGCAACAGAATTTATATAGGTACAAAAAAAGAGCTTAAAGCTCCTTTAATTTTTCAATACAACTCTTGTTTCTCTTTAACTAAATCAGGCATAAGCACAAACTATCTCTCAAATCTATTTCAATACAACCCTTGTTTCTCTTTAACGCGTTACTCGTGGAACAAGCCACTATACTGATTACTAGTTTCAATACAACCCTTGTTTCTCTTTAACAGTAAAACAGGAAAAACATATACAAATTTAAACTAGTTTCAATACAACCCTTGTTTCTCTTTAACAAAATGCTCCGAAATAAATGCGACTGTGGAAATCCAGTTTCAATACAACCCTTGTTTCTCTTTAACATTGTTTGACCTCATTTCAAAAAATGAATTAAATAGTTTCAATACAACCCTTGTTTCTCTTTAACTAAGTCCAAACACAGACATATCTAACTCTATTGTCTGTTTCAATACAACCCTTGTTTCTCTTTAACCCCAGTAAATAAGCCATTTTTTATTTTACTGCATTTTCAGCAAACATAGTAAATAAGCCAAAAAATGCAAATAAAATTAATATTTTTCCAAGCTCACTTGCCTTACTTTTATTATATCACATTTAATTTACTTTGCAAGTGTATTTTATAAGACCATGGGACGATAAGCCATAGAATCGCCCTTTGGTCTCGTTTTTTTGTTGCAATACAATTCTCATTTCCCTTTACATTACTTGACATTACAATTAATCTGTGCTATTATTAAATCACAAGAGGGAGCAACCTAAGCGGTTGCTATCCCAATCTAATTATTATTAAAAAATAGTCGCTAACTTTGATCGGGTGGCGGTTATTTTTTATGTAAATTAAGATTATTAAAGTTAATACCAACAATCAGACATTTTTTATTTTACTGCATTTTCAAAAACCAAGTAAATAAACTGAAAACACACAAAAATTAATATTTTCCCAATCTTTGCTTATCTTATTTTTATATTACCATTATTGATTTGTTCTCAAGTCATATTTATTTATTTTTCAATAACTTTGTAAAGTATAACCGTTATTTTATACATTTAATCTTTTTCTTGAAACTATTGCTTGACATTGAAATTTATTTATGATATTATTTTGGTAGAAAAGGGCAACATAGTTGCACTTCTCTATCTTTTACGTTAATTTTTTTAGATAGCCGCCCTATGTATATAGGGCGGTTACTATTTTATTATAAAATATTTGACATTAACTCTAATTCACAATATTATAAATTATAAAAGTGATAACATAAACAATTGTTTTTATTCCATATAAAACTATAATATATAACCGTCCTATCTGCAAATAGGAGGGTTAATTTTTTTTATAACTAAAACATCAATAGTTATTAACAAATTAAGCTAATTACATACTTCATAAAATTATACACCTTATCAGAAATAGAAATAATTTTACTGTTGTCATTCCCCCTTCTTATTACTGCTATAAAACACTTTATTAATTAATTACCTGCTCACATTCATTTCATAATCTAATTTATAACTTTTTTATTTTTTTGTTTCCGTTTTTCCCATTATAACAGCTAATTCTCAAAAGATAACTACAAAAAAGATTCTAAAATGTTTCATTATTACACCACTATGACACTATACACAAATATTCAATTGTAGTATTATACTACAAAAGGAGTGATTTTATGGCTGTAGATAAAGTACAATTCACATTAAGACTAGACTCAATAACATATACAAAAATAAAAAAAATAGCCAAAGAAGAGAATCGTTCTATCACCAATATGCTTGAATACATAATTATAAAATACATTAAATCCTATGAAAAAAAATATGGTGAAATAAAATTAAGTGATTTTGAAATTTATACTTCTGATTAAATCAGTTATGTGCAATATGTTAATACTGTTTTTTGTGCTATTACAACACTTTATATTTAAACAGTACATTTCTCTTCATATATTAATATCAAATATTATAAAACTGTATAATTATTACAAAACATAAACTTTTTATTAATAATAATATATAATCTCTATGTACTCAACATTTTAATCAGGAGGTAAATTGTATGAACGAAGGAAAAAAAATATGTATGTTTTGCGGACATGGGTGTGTTTACGGAAAAGCTATATTAGAATCAAAACTAAAATGTATCATAAGAAAACTTGTTGAAAACGGTAATGTAGATACTTTCTACAGCAGCGGTATTGGTGACTTTGATATGCTGTGTGAAAAATATGTACGAGATTTGCAAAAAAGACACAGCGATATAAAGCTATGCTTAATTATTCCCCATATTACAAAAGACATTATGAATGATTTTTATAAATACAACCGTATGTATGACAAAATAATTTTTACAGATATGGAAAAAAGGTACAATAATGACCCAACGGTCAATAAAAATATGTGGATGGTAAATAACTCTGATTGTATGCTTGTATATGTTTTCAGAAAATCAGGTATGGACCGTGATACTTTAAGGTACGGTATCAAAAAAAATAAGCCAATTATCGATGTTACATATACACAAAATTATTGTTGACACAAAAACAGCTGCTGAAAACATAATCTCTCAGCAGCTATTCGCTTATTAAAATCTATTTAATTTACCTTTTTGCCGTTTACTCTGGGAACATCAAATCTAAAATAAGATAATGTTTTGTTTGCTTTTTCCGCTGCAGCAAATGAACTGCTGTTTTTAAATGCGGTTATTGCACCTGAAATATAGTCTTTCTCATATTTAAGTATATCCCTGTATTCTGCTCCTGAAATATTTTTGCCGTTAAGCAAGATTGTTGAAGCTGTTGCTGCATCACCGTTAGTACCGCTTGCATAAACCCTTATATTTGTATATATTTCCTTAGCTATTGCAGCATATCTCTTATCAGCATTTGTTTTAGCTGCGGCTGTCCACTCATCTGTTATTTTATTGGCATAAGTTTTAGTATACTTTGTTGCCTTATAACTTTTTGGTGTCAGGTCATTGACTAACATAGTTAAATGGTCATCAACTGTTTTCTTAAATGCAGGAGTAATTTCAGCAAAATTATATTTTAAATCACTGTCATTATTTTCCTCTATTTCTGAATATGTATATATCGGTGAGAGATGCTCGTCCAGAATATCACAGGCAAATATCTTTATGTACATTCCGGATACTACATTAACAGTCACAGAACTGTCATCAGGTGTAAGATACTGTATTGTTCTGTCCGCCACTTTAGCATCAGGCAACCCCATATCAACATAACCTATAGTTGAAGATGAATTTAATTTAAATGTCAAGTGTCCTGACTTTACATCTTTTCCTGCTCTGAAAGTACCGTTTTGTGATGCGTCAAGGTTTTCAGCCATTTCACTTGGTACTGCATAAGCATTTGACAAATCCACATAATTTCCGCTTTCAAGTCTTATTATATCACAATAATTAAAGTATTTGCTGTAAATATATCTTTTACCTGATGTCTGGTCTACATTTCCATCTCGGGCATACTTGTACAAATATCCTATCTTATTTGGATTTGCAAACACAACATACTCCCCTACAGGAATATCAGTACCCACAGTATATGTACCCGGTTTATAGTATGTATCATAGCTGTACATAGGATTTGTAGTAGTTTCAAGTGTTGTTGTTTCAGTACTTATCTCTGTAGTCTCAACAGTTGTACTTTCTTCGGGCTTGATAGCAGAAACAATGTTTACAGTCTTTTCTGTACTGTTCCATTCCACCTCACAGCCTAAGAACTCTGCTGCATATCTGGCAGGTACAAGTGTTCTTCCCTCTATAATTACAGGAGCACAGTCCATTGTCACTTCTTTACCGTTAACAATTGCAGTATTGCTCTGAAGGGTCATAACTACAGTTGTATTTCCCTTATTGCCTGTTATGGTTTTTGTATCTTTGTCCCACTTAACATCCGCCCCAAGAGCCTCAAATATGGCTCTCACAGGAACCATAGTTCTGCCGTCTATAATCTGCGGAGATATATCCGCCTCAACAGGCACATTATCAATATTCAGTTTTATATTTTCACCGGCAAAAACCTGAGCAGCAAATAAAACCGAAAAAGATAATGCTAACCCAATTAATATTTTCTTCATACTATACCTCCGTAAGATTTAATTGTAGTTAATATTATAATTCCTATGGCTAAATATGTCAAATTAATATTAACTTAACTTTTTTATGTTGAAAGCTATTGGAAATATGATATAATATAACTTATCTGAAGGAAATGGGAGCTTGCTCACTATTTCCGAAGATAAGTTACTGAGGCGTCAGCCGAAGTTCTCTGCCTTGCTTTGCAAGGCTGTTATGCTTTGCATAACCTCTGAAGGAAATAGGAGCTTGCTCACTATTTCCGATGATAAGTTACTGAGGCGTCAGCCGAAGTTTTTTGCCTTGCTTTGCAAGGCTGTTATGCTTTGCATAACCTCTGAAGGAAATGGGAGCTTGCTCACTATTTCCGATGATAAGTTACTGAGGCGTCAGCCGAAGTTTTT
>CAJKOJ010000041.1 GCA_905201505.1 uncultured Eubacteriales bacterium
ATATTATAACAGAAATAATTTATTTATCAACAATTTATTCTATAAATTATAGTAATTTATCTATTTATCTTAAAAAATTTTTACATATTAAAAAAGGTAGTGTTATTTATTTTTTTAATAATTATCTGAATGTCATTTTAAAAGGGTCAGATGCACCTTTTCCCTACATACACAATCGTTGACATACGATTCTAACTATTTTATCCTTGCTGTGCAACAAGTCTCTGAGCACACCTTGATGAATATATTTATATCCACCAGCGATTACTGCTCGATGAGGTTAGTCCATGTATAACAAATATATTTAGGACTGTCACCTGCGGATTCCACAGATATTAGAATTATTACTATACCGCATACTTTCGCATTTGCCACTTATATTGTTTCCAATATAGTTTAGTACCTAATATCACAATAATTTCATTGCCTATATAATACAATAATAATACTATATAGAGTTTTCCCGTCACCTCAGTTATAAAGGTGAGCCTATACATACTACTGTATAGACCATTTTCTCGCACTTTTACAATGTGAGTCCTTAGTTGCTACGCAACCTCGTACACGTCACCGCTAAACTCACTGGTAGCACACTTTGATATGAAACCTATACGGTTTACCACCACGTATAAATTTTACAAAACCACCTGTAAGTCCAATGGTGGTTAAAACTCCAATTTTATCAGTTATTGAAGTTAAGATATCTAAAATACTTCCACATATAAATTAAACTCATCTTTTTCTTATAAATAACAAAAAAAATTGCATAAAAACAGAGGAACAAAACTGTTCCTCTGTCATATATAACAATATTATATCCTTATAATTATTTATTACATCATTCCGCCCATTCCTGCTCCGCCTGCCGGCATAGCTGGCTCAGGTTCTTTAATATCAGCAACAACTGACTCAGTAGTAAGAATAGTAGAAGCAACACTGTTGGCATTTTGTAATGCACTTCTTGTAACCTTAGTAGGATCAATGATACCTGCTTCAAACATATCTACATATTCTTCAGTAAGAGCATTAAATCCATATCCATCCTTACTATCCTTAACATTATTAATAATTACAGCACCCTCAAGACCTGCATTAGCACTAATCTGACGTAATGGAGCTTCAAGAGCCTTTAATATAATGCCTGCACCAGTCTTTTCATCGCCTTCAAGATTCTTACAAGCCTCTTCAACAGCATTAATACAGTGGATATAAGCAGAACCACCACCGCAGATGATACCCTCTTCAACAGCAGCTTTAGTAGCAGCAAGAGCATCTTCCATACGAAGTTTCTTTTCCTTTAATTCCATTTCAGTTGCAGCTCCAACTTTAATTACAGCAACACCGCCTGCTAATTTAGCAAGTCTTTCCTGTAACTTTTCTTTGTCAAATTCAGAAGTTGTATCTTCAATCTGTGCCTTAATCTGACCTACTCTTGATGCAATTTCAGACTTATCCCCTGCACCGTCAACAATTATAGTATTTTCCTTGCTTACTGTAACACTCTTAGCCTTACCAAGCATATCCATAGTAGCTTCCTTTAACTCCAAGCCTAATTCGCTTGAAATTACAGTACCGCCTGTAAGAATAGCAATATCCTTTAACATTTCCTTTCTTCTATCGCCAAATCCCGGAGCTTTAACAGCTACACAGTTGAAAGTACCTCTTAACTTATTTACAATTAAAGTAGTAAGAGCCTCACCTTCAACATCCTCAGCAATAATTAAAAGCTTGCTTCCTGACTGAACAATTTGCTCAAGTATTGGCAAAATTTCCTGAATGTTAGAAATCTTTTTATCTGTAATGAGAATATATGGATTATCAAGATTAGCAACCATCTTATCCATATCAGTTGACATATATGCTGACAAATAACCTCTGTCAAACTGCATACCTTCTACAAGGTCAAGCTCAGTTTTCATTGTCTTTGATTCCTCAACAGTGATTACACCATCATTTGAAACCTTTTCCATAGCGTCAGCTATCATATTGCCAACTTCTTCATCAGCAGCAGAGATAGAAGCTATCATAGCAATATGCTCCTTGCCTGCAACATTCTGGCTTAATGTCTTAATCTTTTCAACAGCAGCTTCAGTAGCCTTTGACATACCCTTTCTTAAAATAATAGGGTTAGCACCTGCGGCAATATTCTTTAAGCCTTCCTGAATCATAGCCTGTGCAAGAACAGTTGCTGTAGTAGTACCGTCACCGGCAACATCATTAGTCTTTGTAGCAACCTCTTTAACAAGCTGTGCACCCATATTTTCAAAAGGATCATCAAGTTCAATATCCTTAGCAATAGTCACGCCGTCATTAGTAATAAGAGGTGTACCAAACTTCTTATCAAGAACAACATTTCTGCCCTTAGGTCCCAATGTAACCTTAACAGTATCTGCTAACTGATTTACACCGCTTTCAAGAGCCTTTCTTGCATCAACACCATATTTAATCTGCTTTGCCATTATAACAACCTCCAAATCCAATTATTCTTTACTAAAATGTATTTACAGTTTCTGTACCTTTCAGTACAATTTTAACCAATATTACTCAACTACAGCAAGAATATCTCCCTGCTTAACAACAATATATTCTTCACCATCTAACTTAACTTCAGTACCGGCATACTTAGAGTATATAACCCTTTCACCAACCTTAACATCTACAGGAACTACCTTACCGTCAACAACAGCACCAGGACCTACAGCTATAACTTCAGCCTCCTGAGGTTTTTCCTTAGACTGGTTAGTAAGAATGATACCGCCCTTTGTAGTCTCTTCTGCCTCTAACTGCTTTAATACAACTCTGTCACCTAATGGTCTTAAACTCATAATACAATTCCTCCTTAAAATCTTTGTTTGTTAGCACTCAACTTTACCGAGTGCTAACTTTTAAATATAATATACCACATTAGTTAAACCTTGTCAAGAGTTTTAATAATTTTTTTTACAAGTTTTTCCGTCTTTTTACTAAAATAAACTATAAGTTATCACTGCAATTATTGACGCCAAAAACACTTAATATACAAATACTGCATAATAAAAATGCTGTAGACATTTTTTGTCTACAGCATAATTTCAAGCCTTTCACCTACTATTACAATATTTTTTTTACCCGTCAGCCTGTTCACAAGCATAAGCCCAAGCTGATATTCACCCTTTTCAAATAAACAGGTATCAATATTAGCTCTAAAACCTGATAAACATGTATTACTACCAAACTTCGCCCCTATATCCGGTCTGAGTTCGGCAGACGCCTGAATTGGCACGGCAACATCACTTCTTGTCATAACCAACACATATATTTTACTGCTTTGCCCCTCTATATAGGCATATCCCCCGACAGTTGTCATATCACCTGCAGCAATATACTCTATTTTGTATTTAATTTTATCACTAAAATATCTTTCAGGGTATAAAACCACTCTTGCAAACTTTCCCCTGTTTATATATTCCGTATTCTCAATTGAAAAATCAGCTCTGTGCTGTGTCAAATTTCTATTATAAAATTTGTCCTTATAACCAAGCATTCCATGCTTGTTGTTTAATCTTTCTCTGTCATTATATAATTTTATAAGCTTTTCTTCACTCTTTTTGTCATTACCTCTTGACATTGATTCATAGTGATACAGTTTAACAGAGTTAACTACAACATTGTAATATCCATCTTCTATTAATCTAAGACATAAATCAACATCATTATATGCAACAGGAAAGCTTTCATCAAAGCCTTTAAACTTTCTCTTTTCTATCATTAGACAAGCTCCTGTAACAGCAGAATAATTATACGAATATCTACCCCTTCCAAAATACAGCTCTTTATCCTCTTCCCCTGTAAAACAATGTACAGGTCCACTTTGTATATTAACTACGCCGCAGTGCTGAATTTTATTGTTCTCAGGATAAATTAACTTGCAGCCAACAGCACCTGTTTGCTCATTTTCTGCATATCTTAGCATAACTTCAAGCCATTCTTCTGTAATTACTTCTGTATCATCGTTAAGAAACAGCAAATATTCTCCATCAGCTCTTTCAACACCCATATTACACATTTTTGAAAAGTTAAAATCCATTTTTTTATAAATGTATTTGTCTGCAATTTCAATTACATTGTTTCTGACTTCATCACTGCTGCCGTTGTCTACAACAATAATTTCATAGTTAGTATAACTGCTTTTCTCTCTTATACTTTCTACACATCTTTTAAGCACATTAAAATTGTCTTTTGACGGTATGATAATGCTTACAAGACTGCTGCCCTTATATCTTTCCTGAATATTCTCTTCAAACTTTCTCTCTTTGCAATGCACAAGTACTCTTTCAACATTACATACTTTAACACTTTTAAATGACAATTCAATAAGCAGTTTGTTATAACTCTCAAATTCTTTTATTAATTCCCTTTTAATTAATGCAAAACCTATATAATTAAAACTTCTTAAAGTATCAGGAGACCAACCGGGCTTAAAAAACGGCTGTTTTCTCTCACAATTTTCAACTATATCCTCATCACAGTAAATAATGTCATAATCATCATAAATAAGCTGCCTTATCATATAGTACAATGCCACATCACTTAAAAGAGCATTACTGTCAATAAAGCACACATATTCACCCTGTGCAACTTCAAGCCCAAGCTTATAGGCAGTATTTTTATCACACCCATATTCAACTATTACTGCACTTGCCTCACACTCTATATCCCTGTCACTTACTGCTATAACTTCAAAGTTATCATAGTTTGTCTGATTTTTAATTGCTTCAAGCGTTTCACTGAAATCACCTTCAGCATAAAAAATAACAGATACAAGAGGTTTGTTTTCAAGGGGAGGAAGGTCAACTGAATTCTTGTCCTCCATTTTTAAATAGTTGGCATAATCTTTTTTCTTTAACTCTCTTATCAGCTTAAATACAGTAGTTTTAATCATATTGTTTTCTCCCCGGTGCTTTGCTTTTATTCCTCATTTTCTAAATAATTTTCACCAAATAATAAGTCATATTGAAGCATATTATAAATTTTAATTTCTTCTGCATCAGGATCAATTCCAAATTCTTTGTGAATAACAGGATATTTTCCCCTTAGTGAATAAATATAATTAAAATAAGAACTGTGTTTAATTCCCGAATCCATAATAGCCTGAACAGCAAGCTGATTAGGAGTATACAAAGGTACATCAGCATTTAATTCCTTATAATTTGAATACATTATTACAGGAGTTTTGTATTTATTCTCTACATCATTTATATATCCTGTTTCAACAAGAACGTTTATCATAGGCAAATGATCCCCCCAAACATAAAGTATAGTAGGTCTTTTTGCGTTTTTCACATATTCTATCATTTCACCAATCATTGTATCATCATTTTTTAATGTATGTGAATAAACCTCAGCTTCATTTTTGGCACTTTCACTTATATTGCCTGTAATTTCAATATCAGCATCTGTCTCTTTAACATCATAAGGATTATGATTTTCAATATTAAGAGCAAACATAAATTTAGGTTCATCATTTTTTTCAAGCTCATTTTTAATTACCTTCATCATTTCAGTATTAAGCACATAGCTTCTTTTATTTCTTTTTATATTCGGATCCATATCCTCAATACTTACAAAGTTATCAAACCCCATATCCTTGTAAACAATTTCCCTGTTGTAAAAACTGCCATCATTTGGATGAATTGCTACTGTTTCATATCCGTTTTTATCAAACTGCTGCACAATACTGGGTATATGGTTATCCTCATTTGTCCAGTAAGTAACATAAGGTACAACATTATCAGCCATAAAATAAGTTGATAACCCTGTAAGAGCTTCAAACTCAACATTAGCCGTACCCCCGCCAAACCTCGGGGAAACCATATCAAGTTTTTTAAATTGTTTAATATTTTTTTCAACTTCTTCACTGAACACAAGACCAGGTACAGACTCAATATCAAACACAGATTCCTGCATAAGCATTATTACATCCGGCTTTATATCATCACCTGTCTTTAATTCCATACTGTTGAATATTTCCTTGTAGCTGTCCATAGTTTCTTTACTGTATTCCTCAGGAGCACTTGGGAAAATATCTTTAATTGTAAGCAAATTAAAATATGTGTAAATATAAAAGCCCTGTCTTTCAGTCTTTATTTCATCATCAAGCCATTTATCCACAGTGGTAATACCTATATCATTAAGCTTATTATCACTTATAAATCTGCATGCTCCATACAAAGCAACAACCATAAATATTAAAGAAATTATTTTTATTTCAGGTTTAAATATTTTAAAATACTTTCTAAATTTATAAACTACAACTATAATTATAACAGCCGCTAGTACAATTAATATTATATGCCTTATTCTGACAGCAGTCTTTACAATATTCAGAAAATCTCCTATTTGTAAAAGATCTCCGGGTTTAAACAAAGAATTATGATATTTCAATTTAATAAAATTAGCTAAAAAAAGCAAACCGTTAATAACAGCAAAAATTAAGCTGCCAAGTCCTATGCCTGAAAGTGATACAAGTGTAAAATAAACTATATTAATAAGCAGCATATTATATAAGAATACCGGTGAAAATACAAATTTCGCTATGTATTCATACACCTCTGTTACACCAATATTCAAAAGCATAAATCTTATAACGGCTTCAAATAACAGCAATAAAGTTACAAGAAAAACCTCTATAATTATAAGCCTTATTGCACTTTTTTCAAACAGCTTTTCTCCTTTACAGCTATTAAAGCCAGCTTCTTTTTCAGCAATTTTTTCTTCCGCTATGCAGACAATAACAGCTAATAAACTTATTATACAAAAAGATAAAAAAACAAAAGGAAATGTAAGTTTTATTCCGCATACTACACTTGCTGCATAAGCAAACATAAACGGCACACCAGTTTTTAAACAATTTAGTATATTTTTATCAGCATAGCCGCTCCTAATTGCTGCATTAATTAAAACAGCAATTACTTCCGAAGCAATAGCAGCTGTAAATAAATATATCTTTAATGCACTTATATTAATTTCATTGTATATACCTATTTTATAGCCTGAATGTAAAATGATAGACATAAGCACAGACAGACATAACACACTTATTACAGCAAACAAACTTCTTTTTACTTTTTCAGCTCTTATATTTCCCCCATAAAATCCTATTAAATATACGGGATAGAAAGCAAATATACCAAACAACCAGCCTTTTGTCATGTAAAGCAAAAAAAGCAAAATTAATACCAGCACAGAAAAAACAGAAAAAATATTGTTATCAATATTTTTTATTTTGTCAATAATATTCACAGTTAAATAATAGTATATTATCCATATCAGCCGCATTAATACTATTGCACTTATACCAAACACAAGTATATTGTTTCCTGTAAACTTGTATATAACTGCACATACAGCAGCTGCTGCTATAACAACAGCACTTTGCCTTTTATAAGGTACAGTTCTTAATCTGCCGTATTTAATTAAGTACAAAGAAAAAAACAGAAGCATAAACACAGTAAATATCTCATATACAGCAATTTCTTTACTAATAAGCACCGCTTTATAGCATTCTTCTTTTTCATTAAATATTACACTGTCAACTTTAACACTTTCACCTGTTTTATTCAACAAGTCGATTCGTATTAACGACGGATTTTCTCCATTATTAAGCTCGTCTTTGTCTTTTAAGACAACTGTATTTTTACCCTCCTGCAGTGTAAAGTCATATTTTTCGTAAGTATCAAGTACATAAAGTGCTGTTTTCACCGGTTCACAGCTCAAATAGCTTACATTAATGGTTATGGTCTTTATTGGACTATCAAGAATTTTTCTGTCGCCTATCACCATAAAGTTAATATCATTTTCAGATGTCAGTATACCATCAGATAGCTCCAAACTATCTATTCGATTTCCGTTGTAATCCTCGTATTGGGAATTATCAACACTATACTCAGTATACTTCTTACTTATGCCATTAAACACATAACAACTTAAAAGTATAGCAAGCATAGCTGCAATCACAATCAGTATGCCTGCCTGCTGTTTATGCTTTAAGGCTGTTTCTCTTATATTCATTACCATAAATCTCCATTCGTGATTCTGCATTATATTTCTATATATTTGTCAAGGAGCACAACACCCTTTTTTAATGTAATCCTATTTTCTACAAAGATGCCCAATTTATAGCGTCCTTTTTTAAGATTATCCCTTTTAATACAACATTTAAAACCTGATAAGTTAAGACTTCCTTTACTTCCGAAAGCAGCTGAAACATCAACACGAAGCATTGTGCTTGTCGAATAAATAGTACCCTTACCATATTCATCAATAAGGACAACACTTTTTTTGTTAAGGTTATTAAAAGGCATAGCTGCAATAAACGCCCATCCTGTTATTTCAATTGTACTGCTTTCTGCCACATTATCTGCATATCCCTTAACTCTTTCATTTACAAGCGGCATAATATCAATGTTTTCAGCAGTTTTTACAGCTATATTTTTGTAATTATCGTAGTCTACCTGAAAATCTATTCTGTCAGGTGCAAAGTTTATATTATAAAACGGATCTTTTCCATTTAATTCAGGATGCTTACTGCAAAGCATTTTATATTCATTATTAAGTCTTTCCCTTTTTTCTCCACTTAAATCATATCCTCTGCTTAATGACTCATAATGATACAACACAGCGTCATTTCTGACTACATTATAATATCCCTTTTCATATAGCTTAAAGCATAAATCTATATCATTATATGAAACAGTTAAATCCTCATCAAAACCGCCAACTTCATTAAACTTATTACGACTTATACATAAGCAGGCAGCCGTAACAGCAATATAGTTATATTCCAGCTTATTTCTGCAGAAATAATGCGGCACACTGTCATCCATTCGTGAAAGTGCATGACAAGGTCCTGCAAGGGGCAGATTTATTACACCACAGTGCTGTATTAATGTACCCCCCGGATACAAAAGTTTAGCACCTACCGCACCTACATAGTTAAGTGCAGCATGACCTGCCATACGTCTGAGCCAGTCAGGTTCAACAACTTCTGTATCATCATTTAAAAACAGCAAATACTCCCCTTTAGCCATTTCTGCACCCTTGTTGCACATTTTTGAGAAGTTAAATTTCATTTTCTCATAATAATATACTACATTGTTTTCAGCACACATACTTTCGTACTTTGCTTTATTTTCAGTATTACTTCCATTATCTACAACTATAATTTCATAATTATTATATTCGGTCTTTTCTTTTATACTTTTTATACATCTTTTAAGCACATCGCAATTATCTTTAGACGGTATAATTATACTCACCATTCCATTATCTGCAATGTCATATATTACTCTGTATTGTCTTACATCAGGCACATAAATTATATCGCCTTTTAGTCCCCTTCTCTCAAGAGTTTCTCTTTTTAGTTTCAGCATTGCCTCCATTACATAAGGCTTACTGCTAAGGTCACTTGATGTAGATTCAGGTCTTTGTCTCCAATAATAAAGAACCTTTGGAATATGACCTATGCGATTAGTCTTTTCAACAAATCTCATAGTAAAATCATAGTCCTGAGATCCCTCAAACCCAACTCTTAAACCACCTATTTCATTTACAATACTTCTTCTGTACACAGATAAATGGCTTGTGTACATATGACTCATAAATGTATCAGGAGACCAGTCAGGCTTAAAATGAGGAAAATGACGTTTTTTGCTGTCTTCTGTAAGCTTATCCTCATCACTGTATATAAAATCAAGACTTTTGTCCTTATTTAAAAGTTTTGTTATTTCAAATACAGCATTAGGTGCAACCACATCATCGCAGTCTGTAAAGGCAATATATTTACCTTTAGCTGCTTCAATGCCTGTATTTGTACTTCTTGAAATATGCCCGTTTTCTTCTCTGTATATGACAGTAATTTTAGGATTTGTTTCATATTCGGCAAGCGTTTTAGGCACACTTTCCCAAGTTGACTTATCATCAACCAATATAAGTTCAAAATTATCGTAAGTCTGATTTAATATAGAATCTATACATTCTCTCAGCTGATAATCAAGCACATTATAAACAGGTACTACAAATGAAATCAGAGGCTTATAGGAAAGTTCCTCTGTTTTCATAATATCTTTATCACTTTTTTCTACAAAATACTCATAGGGTGTTTTTTCATTTTTCCTTTTAAATTTGTTTTTTATCAAATATGCCGTAGTTGCAGGTCCATATTGATTAATGTATCCTGAAACCCTCTTAAAAATATTCGGTCTTTTTTCAGTTGTCATTACTGCCTTATTGTTCTTCATTTTCACACCTGTTTTTTCTTCCACATATTTTTTAACTTTGTGGTCAATATCTTTTCTTGCATATATTCCCTGAGGCCAGTACAACTCATTAGGATTGTTTTTAATATCCTCAAGTGTAAGTTTTGCAATATATTTTTTCTCATTTTTTTTAGACACAAAACCATCAACATTTTCAAGATTGCCTATTTTAACAGCTTCTTCCTCAGTAGGAAACTCAATTAATTTAAGTACGCCAAAAAGACAGTCCTCTGCACTTCCTGTAATATTAAGCTTGTTTAAAAGAGGATAAGCAATTTTCACAAAATCTGTTATACCTCTTAAAATTTCATTTTTATATTCAAATTCTGCTTCAATACTCTCTTCTATAAATCCATGCTCATTATCTGCATATTTCCATACAGACCCGTGAGGTGCACCAAAGAAAAGCTCAAGCAGCACAATACTTCTTTCAACTCTTTTATAAAGTTCCCTGTTTTTATTTTGGTCAAATACTATTGCGTCATATTTTTTACCCGCAAGTTGTTTTCTGCACTTTTCGCTGTTCATCAATCCCACATATATAAAGGAATTTTCACCATTGTAATTCATAAGATTTAAAGCTCGGTCAAGTAAGTATTGACTGCTTCCATTCCAGCCACAGTCAAATACAAGAGCCTTACAATTCATAAAATCACATTTATTGAGATATTTTTTAAAACTTTTTCTCTCTTCTTCTGCCTTTTTTATAAACAGCTTATCTTCATTTTCAATTATTTTTTTAAACTTTTTAAAATCTGCAGTATTTTTTATTATATCGCTATATCCTGAAAATCCACATTTTCTAATGCTATTCTCACTTATCTCCCCTAAATCAAGATAATCTAATATGTCCTTTACACTCTGCCCGAATGTATATGGAGGAAGCAAATTTTTTGCAGTATCATCAAGCTTATCTATTCCGCATAAAAGCATAGCACGTCTTGAGGCATACAAATATTCTGTTTTACCCTCAATAATTCCTGTATTTTTTATTACATTATAAAGATTATATCCATCCCTTGAAAGAAAATAAGTCTTATCAGGTTTAATCTCATTTATTTTTTCACTTATTTTATCAATAAAGCCACAGTATAACGGACCTCCTGCTTTTGCACCGATATTATACCAGAAGCTGTCATCGCAATTATTTAAATAACAGAAAACGCCTGTACACACAGACTGATACAAGTCCATATCAGCTTTTACCCTTGTACTCTTATACAATTCAGATTTAAATCCGCACTTTTCAGCATTTATCACGTCATCTTGATAGTTATCCCCAATGTGTATAATTTTTCCGGGATTAACACTTTCCATTTCAGCTACATATTTAAACAAATCAAGTCTGTACTTTGTTTTCTTGCAGTCTGATGAAACATATAGCCTGTCATAGTCTGTATAGCCGCAGTTATTAAGTATAGGTGCAATTTCTTTTGCACTAAGATACATATCGCTTGTAAGCACAACCATTTTGCCAATTTCCTTTGCATACTTATATGCTTCATACATAGGGATATTTCTGACTAAAATTTCACATTCTGTATCAAGCTCCAGCTTTTTAAGCTGCTGCCAGCTATATCCCCGAAGCTCCAGTGAACAATTTTTTTCCATATATTCATAAATATCATCAAATGTAGCATGAGGCTCCATTTTAGTCTGTTCAATCATAATACTGCACTTTGTCTGAAGCTCTTCTCTGGCTTTTGCAAATCCCTTTATGCCCGTTTTATGCTCCATAATTTTAAAGACATCCTCAGCCTTTGCCGTCAGTCTTACTATAAGAGTGTCAAAAATATCAAAAGAAACTACATCAGCTGATGCTATACTTTCTTTGATTTTTCTTATATTATCATTCATAGACTTCACCTATTTTCCCAACATCTTTCTTATCCTGCATACAAGTCTCCAAGCTTTGCTGTTTTCTATATTTGATATATACTGCTTTTGATGTTCAACAACGCTTTCAAGGCTTTTTATGCTTTCAGACATATTGCTTCTGCACTGTTCAAGTTCATTATTTAAGTTATATTCAACGACTTTAATACTCTCTTCTTTAGCTTTAATTTCTTTTTCAAGTTCATCTATTTCTTTTTCAAGCTCATCTATAACTCTTAAATTTTTACTGTTATCAAATATTGCCTTTGCAATTCCATCGATATGACTTTTATCCATTTTCATAACTTTAAAGCTTATCTGTACAGATTCCGTACCCTGCTCAATATTTTCAAAAATAATCTGAGGGTCATCCATAGCAAAATATATAACGCCGTGACTTTCACATCCGTTTGTATGATATTCAGGCTCAAATATTCCGTTTTTATTGCATGCAGCAATACGCTCTATAATCATAATACAGCTGTTATCCTCAGGGTCAAATCTGCAGCTTTTAACTTTATTTGTAAAAGCAATATTCATTTCAACCCTTTCATTTGTTCTGTACATTCTTCTGTAGCTGTTACTCTCGCTGTATCCGTCACCATAATCCATATAAACCTGTGCAAAACATTCTTCAGGCTCAATTGCAGCCTTTTCCATTATGTCAGTTAAATTATAGTTCTTATACCCAAATTTTTCATATAAATCTCTTGTACTAAAAGCAGAGTTTCTTACATATTTCTGGAAATTTGCTTCCATCGCACCATAAGAAGCCCTGCTTTGCTTATCAAACCCCAAATATCCATATATGTCATTTTCAATAAGCCTAATTTTGCCGTTAATCTTTACGTACAAATCAACAGCTCTGTATACAATATACTCAATAGGCACAGGGAAATCAAAGCACCATTCATAATCAATTACATTAATTCCATCATCATTTATAATAAGGTTACTGAAAGCCAAATCCATACAAGTAAAATCCATTGCATTAAGTTCATCAGGAAAGGCTTCATTTCCAAATACACTTATGAACTCTTCTGTAGGCACAAAGGGCTTCACATTATCATTTTTCATTAGCATATTCCTGAATTTTTCTATTAGCTCCAGTACCTTTTCAGGCTTATTATCCTTATCAGCCTCTTCAAGCATTTCTTCAAAAGTTTTTCCCGCAATGTAATCAAAAGCAGTGCCTCCATTTACAGCATAGGCTTTTGCTGCTTTAAAGCCGGAACTTGCGTAATACTTGTTTATTTTTTCGCAGCTTTCAAGCATCTTTTCAATATGCCCTTTTGCTTCAGGACTTTGAGGATATTTTCTCACCTGCATATTGCCTTTATCATCTTTAACAATAATAGTTTTTATTGCAAAACGAGGAGCTCTCTCATTTGAATATTTAGAAAAAATTGTTTTCATTACAAATCTCCTCCCGCTATTACAATATAAGAATTGCTAAATTCGGAAAACATACCATTTTCAATAACATTGTCAAAAGCTCTTTTTTCATCAAAAGCGATAATTCGCTCACCGTCAAAATTTCTCAAGTTATTGTTAAGCTCTCCTACTTTCGGCAAAAATTCATCACTATATATGGTTGTTGCAAATTTATAATCAGGGTATGGATAATAAAACTCAGTATTGCTGTAACCGGCAGACTTAAAAAGCCCTTTAAGTTCATTTTTTGTAAATGTTCTTATACCTGAATTACTCGGATAGTTTTCAATTGACTCATAATATCTTCCGATATGGTCCTCTTTACAACCAGCCCAGTATTTCATACCAAGCTTATTTTCAATTGCAGTTATTACTTTACCCTCAGGCTTCAGCAAACCTTTTATAAGCTTTAAAAACTCTGTATACGGATATTTTGAGTTAATATAAAGCTGTCCGTATTCCAATACACCAATAAGAGTAATAACATCAAATTTCTGTTGAAACTTACAAGCTATATCCTGAAAGTTCCCTACATATATTTCAATATTATCCTTGTCCTTATTTCTTTCGGCATTTATTGTACTTCTCTGCTTAGAAAGTTCCACACAAGTCACCTTTTTGCACTTATCGGCAAGGCAGCCTGTTATTGCTCCGCATCCCGCACCAATTTCAAGTACATCAGCGTCCTTATCAATATCTATCCATTCTATACAGTTACATCTTAACTCAGACAAATGATAAAATAGCGGCCACTTTGCTTTCTCAGCAATTACAGTGTTGTAATCTTCTTTTTTGAATTCTCTTACAATTTGTAAAAGTTCCTTTTCCACATCACCGTCACAATATAAGTCCTCACCCTTATAATAGTCAAGATTTAAAATAACATTTCCGATTTTCTCAATTAAAGCCATTTATATGCCTCCGTATTCAACCTCAACATCTGAATTCATATCATAAAATCCCACAGTATTTTTATCAGATATAACTGTTATGTTACATATTTCATACAACCTGTGGAAAACAGTAAATTCACTGCCAACATAGCCTGTACACCCAAGACTAAGCAGGTAATCACCGCCCTGAACATCCATTTTCTGAGTAAATGTCACAGTTATTTCCTCGCCTTTTTTCATTGGTCTTGTATCAGCCTTTTCATACATAGTATTAGTTCCCGTAATATCAGTCCCCTGTAAATCCACAATTGTAAAAGCAAATATAGGATCCTCAACAGTTTCATTAAATTTTACTTTCATTTTTATTTTAAATAAGGAACCTTTTTCAATTTGTCCTGTAATTCTTCCTTTGTTGTCAAATATCCCAAAGTCAGTAATTACAGCCTCATTATTTCCATATGAATTTATTTCAGGATTAAGATTAAGCCTTTCTTTCCACACAATTCCTCTATCTGGAGCCTCGTTATCTGGTATGGAAGCGGAATCTTCATCCATAATATCATCAGCATTTGCATTTACAAGAATTTTCTTGTACAAATCAATCATTTCAGCAGGCTGTCCTTCAGCCTCCTTTTCTCCCTTATTTAAAAGTATAACCCTGTCGCAGTATTTTTTTACAGATCCCATACTATGTGTAACAAGCAAAATAGTCTTGCCCATTTTTTTAAATTCTTCAAACTTTTTATAGCACTTTGCCTGAAAAAAAACATCACCCACAGACAATGCCTCATCTACAATAAGTATCTCAGGTTCAATATTAATTGCCACAGCAAAGGCAAGCCTTACAAACATACCGCTTGAATATGTTTTTACAGGCTGATGAACAAAGTCACCAATATCAGCAAATGATAGTATATCATCAAGTTTTTTATCAATTTCTTCTTTTGAAAATCCCATCATAGTACCGTTTAAATATATATTCTCTATACCTGTATACTCCATATTAAAGCCCGCACCAAGCTCTAAAAGAGCCGATATTTTACCTTTAACATCAACAATACCGCTGCTAGGTGTTAGAACACCTGTTATTATTTTAAGCAGTGTAGATTTTCCTGCACCATTTACACCTATTATGCCTATAGTTTCGCCCTTTTTTATATCAAAACTAAGGTTTTTAAGAGCATAATACTCCTTATGGTAACTTTTGTGAAAAATATTAAGGCTTTCTTTTAATCTGTCAATAGGTTTATCATATAGCCTGTAAACCTTGCTCAGATTCTTTACACTAATTACACTATCTTCCATACTGCACTCCTTATAATACATCTGCAAAATGAGGCTTCAGCTTTTTATAGAGCAGACTGCCAATTAACATAAATACCATAACAACAAGCCAGAAATACAATGTCTGCTTTATATTGTTATAAAACGGTACACCATATATCATACTGTCTCTATAACCTTGAACAACATAGTACATAGGATTAAGTTTAAAAATCCACATAAATCTTTCAGGTATCATATCAATCTGCCACATAATAGGTGTAAGCCACATACCAAACTGCAGAACAATATTCATTATTTGTCCCAAATCCTTAAAAAACACTACTAAAGTAGCTGTAATATAGCTTAAGCTTATTACCAGCATAAACATAGCAAAGCTGTAATAAATTATTTGAAGCCAATATATATTTACATTAACTTTATACACCACAAAAAACATTATTAATATTATCAAAAAGAAAAAATGTACAAATAAGTTTGACACAACCTTTACCAAAGGCAGTATATGCACCTTGAATACAACCTTTTTTACAAGAAAGCTGTATTCAATTAATGAATTTGTGGCTGAATTCCACGCTTCAGAGAAGAAGAACCAAGGTATAATTCCGCTGACAAACCAAAGTATAAATGGAATATCCCCTACATCATGGTTTCTGAAACCAACCTGAAATACAAACCAGAACACAAGTATTGTACATACAGGCTGTATAAAAGACCATATTACACCAAAATATGAACCGGAATACTTAGTTTTAAAATCATTTTTAGCCAGTGAAAAAATAAGCTTTCTTGACTTTATAAGGTCCATAAAAAGAGAATATACAGCCTTTAATCTTACAAATCTGTAAATTATCACAGTTACAATAATAGATGCAATCAAAGCAAATATACTGCTGTAGTTTTTATAAGGTATAACATTTATATTATTAAATTCAATGTACGGGTCAGGCTCTGTTACACCATCACGACTTATACTTTTAACAACCAGTTCATTTTCACTTACACTTACTACATCTGCATCATTCATTGGAAATTCAGCAATTTCACTTGGGTTAAATACACATTTCCCCTTGTAATCTCTGTATTCCACATTCTTGATGGTAATAAGCTTGTCCCTGCCATTGCCAAGATCTATTCTGAATTTTACTGCACTCTCAGCAGGCAGCTCAACACTTCCGATGTATTTAAATTTATCACTGCTGCCATTGGAAATTCCCACCATATTTTCGCCGCTGTATTCGTCATCCTTATTAACTGCATAAAACACTTCAATAGGTCTTTCACCCATACCATCGCCGCTAATACCTAGTCTAACACTTGTCACCTTATAAAAAGATTCAAAAAAATTATTAAATAAAAAAATCAGTATTATAAACATTATGGCATAAAGACCATACCTTATATATTTCATTATATTTATATTTTTGCTCATAGCATACCTCGCCTATTTTAATTAATTATAATAATCATTATACAACATTTTAACAATAAAATAAACATTTTTTTATATAATAAATTA
>CAJKOJ010000042.1 GCA_905201505.1 uncultured Eubacteriales bacterium
AATTTACAATAAAAATTTAATATGATTGACAAAATATTCACATTAGCTTATAATTTAATTAGGCGATAAATAAATTATAAAATCAAGCAGGTGATGTAAATGATGTCAGACAAAAATTTAAAATCAGACAAAGGATTTACATTAATCGAAGTAATAGTTGTGCTTGTTATTATTGCAATTTTAATGTCAATAGCAATTCCTTCTATCTTGGGATATATTGAAAAAACAAAAAAAACAGCTTGTGAAGCAAACAGACTTACATTATATAAAGATTTATGTATGAGCCTTGTTTCAAATGAACCTTTGACTCAGGAATATGCCGATAAAATACTTTCTGAGGCAGAACCTGTATGTCCATCAGGAGGCATTGTCAGCATAACAATAAATAATGATGAAATTACAATTATATGTGATAAACATGGAAAAACATCAACAAAGAGCGATACTGAAAGCACAGTATGCAAAACATTTTTAGAACAATATCAGGCATATATTGATACTATGACCAATAAAAACAATTCAAAAGCCCGACAGGAATTTTTTGATAAAAACGGTGGTTTTCCCACTATGTCAGTTGATGTTAACGGGAGTGTAAACACATATCAAATTGAACCGTTTTATAATTCATCTACCGGCGAATACTGGCTTTTTGCAAAGCAAGGCGACGGAACATCAATTAACGCAAGCAATTTTTACGCTGATATGGTTTATGACCCTGATTCAGGCAAATGGTATCAACATCTCCATAGCTACAGCCATAAACCTGATAAAACATCTATGACATTTAAAAGTCTTACAGAACTTCAGGAAAAAGTGAAAGACAGTAACTTATGGCTTGAAGTACATCCTTCTTATAATTAAAAAAACAGCAGATATTAAACGATTTCCGAAAGCCGGATTTAATAATCCAACCAAAGGAAAACCAGTTTAAAATCTGCTGTTTTTTAATCACTCTTATTTATGTTCACCTACAACAGCAAAAAACTTTAAATCTTCATTACTGTCATTTATAAGGCTATGCTCATTTCCCATTGGGCAATAATGAACATCTCCTTTATTTAAAGTAAAATATTCACCATTGTAAAGTACTTTACCTTTACCTTCAAGCACAAATATAATTTCACTGTTTTCAGTATGAGTATGCAACCCTATTGATGCACCGGATTCAAGTCTTCCCTGCATTATTTTATTGTTTTCATCAGTAAACATCTTTACATTAAATACATTTTCTCCGCCTTTAAAATTAGGTATGGCTTTTTCTTCTATGTCACTGTATTTTATAATCATTTTATACTCTCCTTATTTATTCTATAATCATTTTCATGAGGATATAACTTCATATCATTATTTACAATAGCTGTACCTATACCAAAAACAGTGAAAAACTCCAGCAGTACGCTGTGTTCAATAGACCCATCTACAATATGTACTCTGTGCACACCATTATTTATAGCGTCAACTGCACAAATAAGTTTATTTAATGTTGCCACATCAAGAACAGCGTTTTCAATAATATTCTTAGCCTCATCAACTGTAAGCATAGCTTTAGGTACTCCACTGTCACCTAAAGGATGAATGCCGTCTTCTCTTGCAAGAAATAATAATTTTTCTGCCCTTAAAGCCTTTGCAACAGCACCTGCAACATCATCAGCTTTAAGATTGTATCCTTCAAAATCATCACTTATTCCTATTGAAGATATAACCGGGATAAATCCTCTTTCAATCAAATCATCGATGAGTTCTGTATTTATACTCTCAATTTGACCAAAGTATCCCATATCTTTACCTTCAACTTTCTTTTTGGACACCTTTATTGTGCCGCTGTCTTTACCGCATATACCTACAGCCTTTGCTCCATGCTTTTCAATCATTTGCACAAGATCTTTGTTTATTTTACCAAGAACCATTTCAACTATTTCAATAGTTTCTTTGTCAGTAACTCTGCTGTTATCGTAATATTCAATATCCTTGCCTACAGCTTTCAGCCACTTGTTTATTTCATTGCTTCCGCTGTGCACAATAACAGGCTGCATTCCTATAAGCTTTAAAAGTACAATATCCTCCATAACACTTTCTGCAACCTTTTTATCTTTTAATACCTGACTTCCATATTTAATAACTACCTTTTTATTATGAAAATCTCTTATATATGGCAAAGCCTCAGTAAGTATTTCAGCCTTATCAACAATTCTATCCAATTCGCTCATTTTAACACCTCATATATTATGGTAAAAGATAGCCCTTTTCAACGCTGTCTTCTAATAAATCTATTACAAACTTCCTTATTTTTTCATCAACTGCTTTTGTTTTCCATTTTCCCTTTTCCAGGACCTGAGAAATGTGTACCTTATTTTCTTTCCACTTATATCCCTTTGTAAGATAATTCAAAAGTAATGGCTGTAATCTGTCAAGAGTATTTGCAAATTGTGCCTCAAGGCTATCCCCGGCTTCAAATTCATACCAAAGATCCTTTAACTGTTCTCCCTGTTCTCCAAGTGTACTGTATAGTTTATCAGCAGCGGCCCTTTCTCTTTCTTCCCTGTTTTCATTTCCCTTATCATCATATAAATACGTATCACCTGCATATATTTCAACAAGGTCATGTATAAGCATCATTTTTATACATTTTGAAACATCTGTACCTTTAGGTGCATACTCCTCAAGTACCATAGCATACATACACATATGCCAACTGTGCTCTGCATCATTTTCACGCTTTATATTTCCGTTTTCATAATATACTGATTGCCTGTATATACTTTTCATCTTTGATATTTCAATTAAAAAATCCATTTGCCTTTTGAATTTGTCCATATCCTTCACCTATCTTATATAAATATACATTACTTAACTGATGATTATATCAAATTTCACAATATTTTGCAACAGTAAAACACTCTGCTTATATAAAATTAGATTGAATATACATTTCAAAATAATATTACAGCTGAATTTTGATAAAACACTTTTTATTTATAATATAAACAGCGAAGGAAACTCCTCCGCTGTTTATATTACTTATTAACTACATTTATTGCCTTTTCAACAATATTATCCACTGTAAATCCATAATGCTTAAAGAGTACAGAATAAGGTGCTGATTTACCAAACTCAGTCATACCTATTATTTCACCTTCCAACCCAATATATCTATACCATGACATATCAAATGAAGCCTCAACAACTATTCTCTTTGTAACATTCTTTGGAAGAACACTGTTTTTATATTCCTCATCTTGTTTTTCAAATACTTCAACACAAGGCATACTTACTACCTGTGCGGAAATGCCTTTTTCCTTTAAAACATCATACGCATCATATATAAGCCCTACTTCAGAACCTGTAGCAATAAGTATAATATCAGGATTTTCCTTAAAAGATTCTCTTACTACATATCCGCCCTTTAATGCTTTTCTGCCGTCAATACCCAAATTCTTTGTGTTCTGTCTTGTAAACACAAGTGCAGATGGTGTATTCTTTTCTGTTGCAGCACTATACCATGCAGCGGCAGATTCATTTATATCACATGGACGCCAAACATTAAAATTAGGTGTGCTTCTGTATGCAGCCAGCTGTTCAACCGGCTGATGTGTAGGTCCATCTTCGCCAACACCTATACTATCATGAGTAAGAATACTTATAACAGGCAGACCGGAAATTGCTGATACTCTTAAAGCAGGCTTCATATAATCACTGAATACAAAGAAACTTGCAATATAAGGTCTTACGCCCCCATGATAAAACATACCGTTTGCAATAGCAGCCATTGCCAACTCTCTGATACCAAAATGCATATTTGAGCCAAGTCTGTTTTCTATATTAAAGAATTCTCTATCCTTCATTTCTGACTTGTTAGAAGGAGAAAGATCAGCTGAACCACCGAAGAGATTTGGCATTTTCTTTGAAAGCATATTTAATATTTTTTCAGAGCAAGCTCTTGTAGCCATTTCACCTTCATTAAGCCAAAAGCTGTCATCATCAATTAAATCATTTACAAATTCATCATTAAGCCATGCTTCCAATTCCCTTGCAAGTTCAGGGTACTTTGTCTTGTATTCATTATACAATTTATCCCATTTACCGGCTTCATCACTAAGAACATTTTTAATACTTTCCATATTTTTCTTAACTTCATCTGGAACATAAAAATCTTCCTCATAATCCCATCCAAGATTAGCCTTTGTAGCCTTAACCTCTTCTTCCCCAAGAGGTGCACCATGAGATGAATTACTGCCTGCTTTATTAGGAGAACCATAGCCAATCACAGTTTTTATTTCAATAAGTGTAGGCTTTTTAGTTTCAGCCTTTGCCTCTTCTATAGCCTTTCCTATAGCGTCAATGTCCGTACCATCTTCAACATAAAGAGTATGCCAGTTAAGAGCCTCAAACCTTGCTCTGACATTTTCAGTAAAAGCTAAATCTGTACTGCCCTCAATTGTAATATTATTAGAATCATATAATACAATAAGCTTTCCCAATCCAAGTGTACCTGCAAGAGATGCAGCCTCATAAGAAATGCCTTCCATCATACATCCATCACCGCAGAGTGCATATGAATAGTGGTCAATTACTTTACAATCCTCTGTATTAAACTTAGCTGCAAGGTGTGCTTCAGCCATAGCCATACCTACAGCATTTGCAAATCCTTGTCCTAAAGGACCTGTGCTTGCATCAACTCCTGATGTATGATTATACTCAGGATGTCCGGGAGTACGTGAACCAAACTGACGGAAATTTTTAATATCCTCAATTGATACATCATATCCAAAAAGATGCAGTAAAGAATATAAAAGCATTGAACCATGACCAGCTGATAATACAAATCTATCCCTGTTAATCCACTTAGGGTCAAGGGGATTGTGCTTCATATGCTTAGCCCAAAGTTCATAAGCCATAGGTGCAGCACCCATTGTAATTCCGGGATGACCTGACTTAGCTTTTTCAATAGCCTCAGCACTAAGTATCCTCATACAGTTTATTGTTAACAGTTCTGAAGAATTCATTTTTTTAAACCTCCGAAATACTATATTTACATAATACTCTATTTTTTTGCATAAAAACGCATTGTATTTAGTATACACCAAATTTTTTATCATTACAACCCTTTAAACATATTTTTTACATTTAATTGAAATACTACTTTATTTTTTCACCTTTTTGTGATATTATTATGTTAAGATAAATAAATTACTCTGAGGGGGTGCTTTTTATGTATGTACATGAAAGAATGACCAGAAGACCTACTGTTGTTCTGCCTGATTATTCAGTTGCAAAGGCATATCAGCTTATGCAGGAAGGACGTTTTTCACAGCTTCCTGTTGTAGATGATGACAATAAACTTATAGGGCTTGTTACAGAAAAACTTCTTGCTGAAATTAATCCGTCAAGTGCAACATCACTTAGCGTATATGAAATTAACTATTTACTTAGCAAAACAAAAGTTAGGGACATAATGAAAACAGGTGTTTATAAAATAGACAAGAATGCTCTTCTTGAAGATGCCGCTCTTGTAATGAAGGAAAACAGAATAAGCTCCCTGCCTGTTACAGACGGTGAATACTTAGTTGGAATTATTACAAGAACTGATATATTCAGAGCTTTTATTGATATTATGGGTGTAAAGGCACAAGGCACAAGAATTGCAATAACATCTGAAGATAAAACCGGTGTGTTTGCAGAAATAACACAGATTTTTGCTTCTTATGGCATAGATATAAGAAATATAAGCAACATTAATGAAAATGGCAAACTTGAAATGACAGTAAAGGTTCGTTCCTATGATGTAGACAAAGCTATTGAAGACATTAAAGCAAAAGGCTACACTATAGAATCAGTTCAGTATGTAAGATAATAAATAAAAGGCTTTTCGCATGGGTATGCAAAAAGCCTTTTATTTTTATTAAATATTCCTGTATTAATTTTTCATTTCACTTACTTCAGATTATACATTTATTTTATGATTTTTATTTTTTAACTAAGTTTTTTTGAGCTTCCTCGTATCTTCTCTCACAATACCTATCTGCTCTTAATTTAATTACAGCTACAACTGGCACAGCAAATATCATTCCAACAATTCCAAATAACTTTCCTGCAACAGCCAGGGAAATAATAATCATTACAGGGCTTAGCTTTACGCTGTCACCTACGATTTTAGGTACAATAACAATTGCATCCACTTGCTGCAGCACAATTATTAAAATTGCAGCGTACAAAGCCCTTATCGGTTCACCGCTTATCAGTCCCATTCCCACAGAAAGTGTAAATCCTATTATTGAACCAAAGTATGGTATAATATTTGAAAATCCGCTGAATAGACCTATTACTACAGAAAATGGTACCTTTATTACAGAAAGCCCAAGACTTATAAGTGCAGACATTATAAGCCCGTCTGTAAGCTGACCTCTTAAATATCCGCTGAACACTCCGTCAATATCTTCAATAAGCTGACATATTCTTTTTCTCCATTTTTCACTTATAAATACATCAGAATATTCCTCAAGTTTTTCTATAATTTTTTCTTCATCTCTCAGCATATAAAAGGCCACTACGAGACTAAGAAGAAAAGTAACCAGTTTACTTACAAATTCTTTTGATATGTTTATTATATTTTCACTTATTCCCTTTGCATAGTTAAAAATAATATTATTTACACTTTCAAAAATATTTTCAAAGAAAAAAAGATTATATTTATTAAAAAACAAATTTACTCTGTCATATATACTGCTTATATTTTCACTGTATCCTTTTATATTATAGCTTAATTCCCTGTAATCAGCACTGTATATTACAACAGCAGCAACTGCTCCCACAAAAATGAACATTAACAAAAAAACTACACCCACAGATGCAGTTTTTTTTAATTTCATCTTTACCCCAGTAAAATTAACTAAAGGTTTAAGAACATAAGCTATAATAAAGCCTGCAATTATTATTGAAAAAACTGAGCATATTTTTTTTAAGATACTCATTATAAAACTGTATATATCTCCTAAATTGATAAATGTATACACAGTTGCATCAATTATATTTTTAGCTATATATATACATATAAATGTAAAAATAGCATAAAAACAGACCTTAAAATAACTTTTGTCCCAAGGTAAATTCATATTATTTTCCTTTCAGATTTAATTGCTGAAAACAGGACATATCCTCCTGTACATTATATCCTTTCCAAAACTCTGCAAAGAAACATCCATACCCTGTCTATTGAAGATATACTAGCTCTCTCCTTAGGTGTATGAATATCAAAAAGATTAGGACCAAATGAAATCATATCCATATCAGGCACTTTTTCTGCAATAAGCCCGCATTCAAGACCCGCATGGACAGTCTCAACTTTAGGTTCTTCATTATACATTTCTTTATAAACTTCAACAAATAACTCTCTTAGCGGTGATTCAGCCTTATATTCCCATGCAGGATAATCCCCGTGACTTTCTGTCTTTCCCCCGCAAAGCTCTGTCAGTTTTTCAATTTGCCCTTTAATATATGATTTTCTTGTTATTGAAGAACTTCTCAAAGCACAAATTAAAGAAACCGAATTATCATTCATTTTTACCACACCCAGATTATTGGAACTTTCAGGCATATTAAGCACTGTATTTGTTGATTGAATACCGTTTGGCATAAGATTCATACAAGATAAAACACTATTCATTGATTTGTCGGAAAACACTTTGTCTGCTCTTTCTATACTTTCAGCATATATCTCAATTGCTTTATCTGTTATTAAATATTCCCCTTTTATCTCCTCTGCTATTATATTTACAGTGGCTTTAAGGCTTTCACTGTCATTACAGCATACAACAGCTTCAGCATATCTCGGTATAGCATTGTCTTTTGCACCTCCGTTTATTGAAGATATTTCAATATTCTCAATCTCCGAGGCTCTTTCAAGAACCCTGCCCATAATCTTATTTGCATTAGCTCTCTCCTTATTAATATCAATACCTGAATGACCACCTTCAAGTCCCTTAACCACTATTCTCATAAAGTTATTGCAGCTTGGTTCTCTGAATTCAACAGGTATAATTGATTCTGTTTTAACTCCTCCGGCACATCCCACAGTAAATATGCCTTCTTCTTCTGAATCAATATTTAAAAGAAGCCTTCCTTCAATTAATGTTGCGTCAAGATTTGCTGCACCAAGCATACCAACTTCTTCATCTGTTGTTATTATCACTTCAACAGGAGGGTGCACTGCACTTTCATCATCTAGCAAAGCCATAGCCATAGCCACAGCAATACCGTCATCAGCACCTAAAGTAGTTCCGTCTGCATGTATATAGTCTCCGTCATATATTACTTTAATAGGATCTTTAAGAAAATTATGCTCAACATCACTGTCTTTTTCACACACCATATCCATATGCCCTTGTATTACAACAACAGGGTGATTTTCATATCCTTTTGAACCATTCTTTTTTATAATAACATTGTTTGCCTTATCCTGATGTACCCAAAGATTTCTCTCCTCAGCAAATTTCACAAGATAATCGCTTACAGCTTTTTCATTGCCTGAACCTCTCGGTATTTCATTTATTTTTTCAAAAAAATACAAAACTTTTCCGCAATTCATATACATACACCTCAAAACTTTCCTTTAAATATATTTTACCCCCATATTTAAAAAATATGAGGGTATTAAAAGCTTTATTAACTTAGTTCTTAAAGCTGTGAATAGGAGCCGGTATTCTTCCGCCTCTCTTTATAAATGCTTCACAGCTGAATTTATTTACAGGCATAACAGGAGCATAGCCTAAAAGTCCGCCAAACTCAACAGTATCTCCCACACTTGCACCTATAACAGGGATAACTCTTACAGCAGTAGTCTTATTATTAACCATACCAATAGCCATTTCATCTGCAATAATTCCTGATATAGTTTCAGCAGATGTATCACCCGGTATTGCAATCATATCAAGACCAACGGAACAAACACATGTCATAGCCTCAAGCTTTTCAAGCGTAAGTGCACCTGCATTTACTGCGTCAATCATACCATGATCCTCACTTACAGGAATAAAAGCACCTGAAAGTCCGCCTACATAAGAGCTTGCCATTACGCCGCCCTTTTTCACATTGTCATTAAGCATTGCAAGTGCAGCAGTAGTACCAGGAGCACCTGCCTGCTCCAAGCCCATTTCATTAAAAATTTCTGCTATAGAATCACCTACAGCAGGAGTAGGAGCAAGAGACAAATCAATAATACCAAAAGGAATACCAAGCCTTTTACTTGCTTCCTGAGCCACAAGCTGACCAACTCTTGTAATTTTAAATGCAGTCTTTTTAACTGTTTCACATACAGTTTCAAAGTCAGCATCTCTTACTTCTTCAAGAGCACGCTTAACAACACCCGGACCGCTTACACCTACATTTATAACCATATCTCTTTCGCCTACACCATGAAAAGCACCTGCCATAAAAGGATTATCTTCTACAGCATTGCAGAAAACAACAAACTTTGCACAGGCAATAGATCCTTGATCCTTAGTAAGGAAAGCCATTTCCTTAATAGTTTGTCCCATTTGCTTTACAGCATCCATATTAATACCGTTTCTTGATGAACCAACATTGATACTTGAGCAAATTCTCTCAGTAACACTTAATGCTTCAGGAATACTGTTTATCAAATCCCTGTCACCTTTGGTACAGCCCTTCTGCACAAGTGCAGAATAACCGCCAATAAAGTTTACTCCTACTTCCTTTGCTGCTCTGTCAAGAGTTTTGGCAATTTCAATGTAAGCTGATGAACCACAGCTTCCTCCGACTAAGGCAATAGGTGTAACAGAAATTCTCTTATTTACAATAGGCACACCAAACTCAGTACCTATTTCATCACCTGTTTTCACAAGATTTGCAGCATTTTTAGTTATTTTATCATAAATTTTATCAGTCAGCTTTTTAACGTCTGAATCAATACAATCCATAAGACTTATACCCATAGTAATAGTTCTTACATCAAGGTTAGCCTCCTGAATCATTTTATTTGTTTCCTGAACTTCAACACGTGAAATCATAATATACCCTCCGAATTCAAAAACTAGATACGATGCATACTGTTGAAAATATCTTCTCTTTGAAGCCTTATATCAACACCGATTTCTTCGCCTAATTTTTTCAACTCAGCAACGATTTCTTCAAATCTGTGACAGCTTGTTGATAAATCTACAACCATCATCATATTAAACCATCCTGAAACTATAGTCTGAGATATATCTAAAATATTAATTTCATCCTTAGCAAGATAAGCACAAACCTTGGCAATAATACCTACCTGATCCTTACCTAAAACAGTAATAATACCCTTCATTATTATTAATCCTCCTAAAATACATTTGAACTTATAATAACATAAAAAAGCACATATTTCAACCATTATTATTTTACATCAGGCTGTTATATACAGATAATATTCCAGCCATTGTCAAAAATACTTTTTAAATATTTTAATCATTATATTTAAAATATTCAAACTTTGCTTCAATACTTTCTTCATTATTTCCACTTAGTCCGTAAATTCCGACCATAGTACCCGTATGACGTTTTCTGTCTCCCGGAACACCTTCATCGCAAAGATAAATACAATTTGGCAGAACTGCTGCCATTTTCCACTCTTTCCCATCCTCGCTGTAATAGAAACTTCTTTCAAGACCTTTTACATCAACTTTTAAATATAGCGTTTCTGCAAAAATATCAGTTATAACAGTTACTCTTTCTTCTCCTCTGTTTCTGTTTATTACAAGTTCAATTCCGTCACTGCACCTTCCAAACCGTATATAACTTACAGTTGAATAATAGCATGCAATACCCGCCTGATAACCTGCATTATGGGGATTAAAAGTCATTTTCGTTTCCGCAGTATAACTTAATTCCTGCTCTCTTCTCACTAAAATATTTTTAGCTTCTACATCATACATAAAGCCCTTTTGTGTATTTAACTTAAGACAATCGTTTTCAAAACACCAATTATCATTATCAGGATTTCTTACCCATTCCCAGTCAAGGGACAATTTGCTCTCAGAAAAATTATAATATGTATTTTTATCATACAATTTAACAGGCAAATCAGGCATCTTCTGCTCGATACTTGGTTTTCTGTCATTTATATAAAACCAACCGTCATCAGTCCAGTATACAGGGTCAAGAGCAGTTTCTCTTCCAACTGTTGTATAATTCCCGCCATTTCTTCTTCCGCACAGATAAGTGCACCACCATTGTCCATTTTGTGTTTCTACAAGATCGCCGTGCCCGCTTCGCTGTATAAGAGCTGTTGGATCTGTTTGTCTCAACACAGGGTTATAAGGACATACCTCATATGGTCCATACAAATTTTTGCTTCTTGCAATATTAATACCATGTCCATATCCGGTCCCCCCCTCTGCAACTATTGCATAGTAATAGCCATCTTTTTTAAGTATATGAGGACCTTCTGAACACCTTTCACCAGTACCTGACCATACCTGTCTTATTTCTCCTGCTATTTTTGTACATTCTTCATTTAACGGAACAATTGTAATGGCAGGAGCTATAATCATATAATGTTTACCATCATCATCTATAAAGTGAGACGGGTCTATATTATCTACAGGCAGAATGACAGGCTTACTGTATGGACCCTCTGCTCTCTCAGCAGTCATTACCAACTGACTTCTCATAGGACTTACAGACATATCCTTAGAATTATGCCTTAATGTTGCAAAAATATAAAATTTGCCGTTATAATATGATATATCTGGTGCCCAAATACCTCTTGAATCCAAAGTTTTGCTTAAATCCAGATATTCACTATCAGTAATTGCATGTCCGATAAGCTCCCAGTGAACCAAATCCTTTGAATGAGAAATAGGTATTGCAGGAAAATACTGAAAACTTGAATTAACCTTATAATAATCTTCACCAACTCTTACAATAGACGGGTCGGAGAAAAAACCTCTGTGCACAGGATTTTTATATTTCATAATTTCCTCCATTTATATAATATATAATTATTAAATTCTTGACAAATTTATTATGGCACTCAATGGTGTTTTAGTCAATAATTTTTATTGATTTTAAATGAATTTATTTAACAAATTGTGTCGAAAAACCAAACAATTTAGCTTTGCAAAATTTGTGTAAAATTCTCAGAAAATTTTTCTTGACTTATTGTCAAATCGTACTATAATAAAAATGAACAATAAAATTATAAAAAACAGGAAGGAGGAAGCCGGTTACATATTAACCGACTGACGAAATTATGAAGAAATTAATTATGATGGCAGCTGTAGTAGGTGTAATGAGTTTTTCACTTATGGGATGTAGTTCATCAACTGAACCTACTGACAATACTCCAGCAGAAGAAACAACTGAAGCAGCTCCTGATGAAACAACTGAAGCAGAAACTCTTGAAGAAGAAACTTCTGAAGAAGAGACAGCTGAGGATGAAACTGTTGCTGATGATTCTGCAGAATCAGAAACTCTTGAAGCTTTATCAGCTGCAAACTAATTTTTAAGTTTTTTACAGCAACTTTTTAGAGGTGATATACAAATACTGTATATCACCTCTTTTCTTTTAGTTATATAATATTATTAATTTAATCAGCTTTAACTCAGCACTCTTTTCTGAACACAATATAATATACCAATGGTACAAGCACTAAATTAACTATCATTGATGCAAGAAGACCTGCAAGCATTAATATTGCCATAGGTATAAACAAGGCATCACCAAATAAAGCCAAAGGCAGTAAACCAAGCACAGTAGTCATAGTACTCATCATTATAGGTCTTAATCTTGCACCTCCGGCCTCCTTACAAGCCTCTTCTATAGGCAGTCCGCTTTTTATTTCATTTGTAATGCAGTCTATAAGCACAATTGCATTTGCAAGTACACAGCCCATTAAACTTACCCCGCCGATAAGTGCAAAAAGGCTTAAAGGCTGACCGGTAATTTTAAGTGCCAATATTCCTGTAGCAAGACCAAATGGTACAGATATAAATATGATACCTACCTTTTTAAATGAACCAAACTGAATAACAAGAAGTATAAGCATTGCAATCACAGCTACAGCCGCTGCTATACCTATATTGCTCAAAACTTCTTCTGTAAACTGTTTCTTCATACCTGATTTTTCTATGATAACACTTTCAGGGAATTGGTCAATGTTTTCTTCTATCTTTTTTTCAAGAGCAGTTTGTATTTCAATATCGCTTACACTTGCACTTGTGTAACAACCAACAATCCTTCCTCTTCTTCCATCAATTCTTGAAATTGACGTAATTTCCGGAGTAAGAGTAACATCAGCAAACTGTGACACATTGTACTTTTTATCCATCACAGAAGATTTAACCTTAAATTCTTTAATTTGATCCCTTGAGTTAATGTCCGTATCAAGGACAACATTATACTCCTTGTTTCCGCTTCTGTATGTAGAAACATCCCTGCCCATCATAGCTATACTCAGTTCATTCTGGACTTCTGCTTCCATAAGCCCCAATGTATTAAGCTTCATATTATCCATATTTACATAATAGTTGTATGTGGCAATCTCATTTAAATTCTTAATGCCTTTTGTTCCTTTAAACTGGCTCATCATATCATTTATGATTTCAGCAGCACTGTTAAGATCATCAACATCATCAGAATAAAGTTTTATTTCAACAGGTTTTGTATTAAGTGCAAATATACCAAGTTCATCAACCATTATATTTGCACCGCCTACACGGCTGTTAAGTTCACTTTGAAGAAAGTCAACCATATCTCCTGTATTTTTAAACCTGCTTCCTTTTCCCAAATCAATCTTAACAAATATATCACCAAGACTGTCAAGAGGTATTTTAGGCATTATTGAATAATCATACCTTGGTATACTTGTACCTATACCGCTTAAATAATACATTGTTTCAGGCTGTTCATCCAGTATATCTTCAATAGTATTTACAATTTCCCTTGTTCTGTCTAAACTGTCTTCATTGTTGCTTGAAACTTCAATGGTTATAATATCGTCATTAGCCTTTGGTATTATCTGCATATCAAGACTGAATACTGCTGATGCAAATATCAGCATAACAGCAACAGCGCCTATTAGTGTAACAGCCTTATGCTTAAATGCATGTTTAAAAGCCCTGTCGTATAGCCTTACTGACAAAGGTTGTTTTTTATTTTTCTTTTCCGCAGTCTTCTTGAGAAAGAAATAGCTCATAATAGGTGTTACACACATTGACACAATGTATGACGCAGCCAAACAGCATATTATAACAATAGGGAAAGTAAGTGCAAGCTGTCTGTATGCTCCCGGCAGCACAAGTATTGAACTAAACGCTATACAAGTTGTAATCATTGATATAAATACAGGCAAAGCAACAGAAGATGTACCTTTTGTCACAGCCTCTTTTCTCTCCATACCTGCGTCAATATTTTTTTGTATTGCATCACTTACTACCACGGCATTATCCACAAGCATACCAAGCACAACTATAAGTGAAGCAAGGGAAACAAAGTGAATTTGAAAGCCAAAAACCCTGTTGCAAATAAAATTAATAAATATAGCCAGAGGGATTGCAACAGAAACAACTATAGCATTTCTGAAGTTCATACCAATCATAATTACAATTATAACCAGCACAATTGACTCAAGCAAATTTACAACAAAGTCATTTATAGACTTTTCAACCTGGTCAGGCTGCATAAATATTTTGTTTACTGATATACCTTCAGGCATTGAAGCATTATAATCATCAATTACTTCATTAATTTCATCTCCAAGACTTACAACATTAAGTCCCTCCTGAAAATACACTGCAAGTACAGTTGACTTATTATCATTATATATATAATACCCTTCATCATCAGGAACTTCCATTCTCACATCAGCAATATCAGAAAGCCTTGTTATGATGTAGTCCTCGTTTGAAGCAACCACAATATTCTTAATATCATCTATACTTTCAAACTTTCCTGAAGCAGAAACTTTAATATCATTTCCATCAACCTTTACAGAACCTGTAGGTAATGTAGAATTATGGTATGCTATAACCTGTGCAAGTTCTGCAAGTGATACATTTGTATCATTGAGCTTATCAATGTTTACAGTTATTTTAACCTCTGACGGTACATCACCATAAATATCTACTTTTTTGACACCTTCAACAAGCCTTAGCTTATCACTAATTTCCTTACTTCTTTGTGAAAGTTCATCATTTGATATATTTTCACCTGTTACAGCCAATATAAGACCTGCTGTATCCATAACATCATCATCAACACTTATTGATGCAACTCCTGATGGCAAATCATTTGTCTTTAATATCTGCAGTTTTTCTTTAAGTTCATCAAATCTGTCATCTACTTCATCTTGAGATAAGTCCATACTTAAAGATACACTTGTTACACAATAATTATCTTTTACAGTTGTTTCACACTTATCAAAGCCATCAAGCTCCATACATGTATGTTCAACTTTTTCAGCTATAAGCTGTTCCATATCCTCAGCATTAGCTCCGGGATACACTACTGTTACGGAGGCAACAGGCAAAACAACCTTAGGAAAATGCTGCTTTGGCATTTTATAATAAGAAAATCCCCCTGCAATAAATATCATAATTACAATTATCATAACTAGCAATTTTCTTTCAAGAAGACCTGACACAAAATTTTTTTTCTCCATAATATCAGCCCTCCATTGTTACCAGATCATTTTCTCTGAGATTTTTAATGCCCTCAGTCACTACAATAGCTGAAGGGTCATCAATTTGTACCTCTACCTTGTCACCATCAAAATCTCCCAGTATAACCTGTTTTTTATAAACTCTGTTTTCTCCGTTTACAGCATATACATAGTCAACACCGTCAGAATTAAACACTGCGTCTATAGGAACGTAGCAGCCGCTTGCATTTCCTGTTATTATTTTAACATCAACAGTTTCTCCTATTGTATATTCACCTGTTACAGCTATATCAACAGCATATGTTCTTGTTCCCTCATCAGGATACTGTGCAATTGTTTCAACACTTCCCACAGGCTTGCCATTAATTAATGCAGTACCTCCTATATTTATGTTTTTGTATTCAGCATCAGACGCACCTATTGTCACAACAAGGTCTTTGCTCTTTGCAACTACAACCGGGTATCCTGCTGATATAACTTCTCCCTCTTTAAAAGGCAGTTCCATAACATATCCATCGCTGTCAGCTTTTACAACAGCGTCTTTAATGTTTTTATTTACTATGTCATTGGAAATGCCTGCACTGTTTACACTTGCCTGTGCTGCTGCTACATCCTTTGATTTTGATGTATAAAGGTTTTCAAGAGTTTTCTCTGCTTCTCTTTTCTTTGCCTTTGATGCTTCAAGTTCTGCCTTCTTGCTTTCAAGGGTTGCCTTGTTTCCTTCGTGAGTAGCCCTTGCAGCTTCAAGCTCTGCTGATTTTGTCTTGTATGTGCTTTCAAGCTGTTCCAAATCCTTATCTGCATAACCGCCTACAGCATTTATTTCCCTTGCTGCATCAAGTTCACCCTTTAATGTATCAAGAGCACCTACTCCTGCCTCAATATTCTGTACTTCTGCTTCAAGTCCTACTTCAAGAGCTGCTATGCCCTTTTCTCCTGCCTCAATAGCCTTTTCAAGTGTTTCTATTTGTGATTTTGCATTGCTTATGTTTGTATCGTATGTACTTATAGTTTTCTGTAAAGTTGCTTCAGCCTGAGCTTTTGTATTATTTCCTATTGATGCACTATATTCCATAGTTGTGGTATCAAGCTTTGCAAGAACATCGCCCTTTTTAAACTGCTGACCTTTTTCTACTGCTATTTCAGCAATTTTGCCGCTTGCAAGAAAGGAGTAATTCTTTGTCTCCTTGGCCTTGACTATTCCAAGATAGCTGTAACCCGTTGTCACACTCTTTTCAGCTACAGACTGGGTTTTTACAATTTTAGGTACTATCTCCGCAGTCGCAGTTTCCTTTTTACCGCAGCCTGTTAAACTTCCCGCTATTGACAGCACTAATATTAAGCAAAATATTCTTTTTTTCATAACATCTGCCTCCGATCACTTTATGAATATATATGTATTCATATTATTTTAATCTTTATTATATTATAATTA
>CAJKOJ010000043.1 GCA_905201505.1 uncultured Eubacteriales bacterium
TTCTTGACAATTTACTTTAAATAAAAGTGTAACCAATCATTGACACTTTAACAAATTGCTAAAAAATATTTTAGAAAGCTCTTGACAAATAGTGGTTTGTCTGTTAAAATACTTAGTAATTAATATTTAATGGTGTTGATTGAGATACAGACAATTTCAGTATTTACCTCTCAGAGAGTCATCGTTTGCTGGAAGATGACAGGTTAATGATTTTGTTTATCACTCAGGAGCTTTCCCTCGGAAATTTGTTAAAGTATGAGTGGAACGGATGCCCCGTTACAGGCACAAGGTTTGATAGAACCTGCAGAGGAGTATGTAGTGATATATACTTGAACTAGGGTGGTAACACGATAATTCGTCCCTGACTTTTTAAAAGTCGGGGACTTTTTTGTTATTTATATATTATAAGCAACATATTTTTACATGAAAGTCTAATATTTCATTGAATAAACTGATAAATTGATTTATAATTATTAAATAGGATTTTATAAAGGAGGATGAAGTGAATGAGCAGACATATTTTATCTATTCTTGTAGATAATCAGGCCGGTGTATTAAGCAGGGTTTGCGGTCTTTTCTCAAGAAGGGGCTACAATATAGCAACACTGAGTGTTGGTGTCACTGAGGATGAAGAAATATCAAGAATTACAGTTCAGGTTGACTGTGATGATATGACTATTGAACAGATAGTCAAGCAGGTTGAAAAGCTTGTGGATGTTATAAGAGTTGTTGAACTTCATGAGGAACATGGAGTGTTCAGAGAACTTGCTCTTATAAAGGTAAGCGCAAAGCCTCAGCAGAGGTCTGAAATTGCAAGTATGGTGGATATTTACAGAGCAAACATTATTGATGTGGCAAGTGAAACTCTCACTATAGAAATAACAGGTAAACCAAGTAAAATTGAGGCTTTTGAATCTCTTATGGAGTCTTATGGAATTAAAGAAGTAGTAAGAACAGGTCTTACAGGTCTTTGCAGAGGAAATAATCCTATAAGAAAGACAAGAGAAATTTATTAAGTGTTATAATACTGCAATGAATAAAATTATTGCAATATAATAAATATTCTTAGAGCATATATAGCTTTAAGATGCTCATTTAATTGCAAATGAGCAAAGTACATATAATATTATTTTATTTTTAGGAGGCAATTGAAAATGTCAAATGCAAGAATATTTTATCAGGATGATTGTAATTTAAGCTTACTTGAAGGTAAGACTATTGCTGTAATCGGTTATGGTTCTCAGGGTCATGCTCATGCTTTAAATGCGAAGGAATCAGGATGCAATGTTATTATTGGTTTGTATGAGGGCAGCAAGTCTTGGAAGAGAGCAGAAGAACAGGGCTTTGAAGTATATACAGCTGCTGATGCTGCTAAAAAGGCTGATATTATTATGGTTCTTATTAATGATGAGTTACAGGCTGATATGTATAAGAGAGATATTGAGCCAAACCTTGAAGCCGGAAATATGTTAATGTTTGCTCATGGTTTTAACATTCACTTTGGTTGTATTAAGCCACCAAAGGATGTTGATGTAACTATGATTGCACCTAAGGGACCAGGACATACTGTAAGAAGTGAATATCAGGCAGGCAAGGGTGTACCTTGTTTAGTAGCTGTTGAGCAGGATGCAACAGGAAAGGCTCTTGATATGGCACTTGCTTATGCTTTAGCTATCGGTGGTGCAAGAGCAGGTGTTCTTGAAACTACTTTCAGAACTGAAACAGAAACTGACTTATTTGGTGAGCAGGCTGTTCTTTGCGGCGGTGTTTGTGCTCTTATGCAGGCCGGTTTTGAAACTCTTTGTGAAGCAGGTTATGACCCAAGAAATGCTTACTTTGAGTGTATACATGAAATGAAGCTTATTGTTGACTTAATTTATCAGTCAGGCTTTGCAGGTATGAGATATTCAATTTCTAACACTGCTGAATATGGTGATTACATAACAGGACCTAAGATTATAACTGAAGATACTAAGAAGGCAATGAAGAAAATCCTTTCTGATATTCAGGATGGTACATTTGCTAAGGACTTCTTATTAGATATGTCTTCAGCAGGCGGTCAGGTACACTTCAAGGCTATGAGAAAGTTAGCTGCTGAACATCCGGCTGAGCAGGTTGGTGAAGAAATCAGAAAACTTTACAGCTGGAATGGCGAAGATAAGCTTATTAACAACTAATTAATGTTTAAATAGAGTTTTAAGTGTGGTTATATGGGCGTCCTTTATATGCGGACGCCCTATATTATAAAAATAAAATGAAGCAAAGGAGGCAAATTGTGAAAAATGTGACTATTTTTGACTCTACATTAAGAGATGGAGCACAGGCTGAGGGTGTATCTTTTAGTGTAGAGGACAAAATTAAAATAGTAAAAGCTATTGATGAGCTTGGTATAGGATATGTTGAAGCAGGAAATCCCGGTTCAAATCCTAAGGATCTTGACTTTTTTGAAAAAATAAAGTCTGTTGAGCTTAAAAATACAAAAGTTGCTGCCTTTGGAAGTACAAGAAGGCGTGGCATTTCACCCTCAGAGGATGGAAATGTGCAGGCTTTGCTGGGGGCAGGTGTTGATACAGTTGCTATATTCGGCAAGTCATGGGATTTTCATGTTACAGACATAATCAATGCTACTCTTCAGGAAAATATTGAAATGATATATGACACTATTCTTTACCTGAAAGAAAAGGGCAAAGAAGTTGTGTATGATGCAGAGCACTTTTATGACGGTTACAAAAATAATGCAGAATATGCTATGAAAACCCTTGATGCAGCTGCACAGGCCGGTGCTGACTGTCTGTGTCTTTGTGATACAAACGGCGGTACTTTCCCTGATGAAATTTATGAAATAACAAAAGCTGTTGTAAACAAATTTGACATAACTGTAGGTATTCATGCTCATAATGACTGCGGTATGGCTGCTGCAAACACTATAATGGCAGTAAAGGCAGGTGCAAGGCACGTTCAGGGAACTATGACCGGTTTTGGTGAAAGATGCGGTAATACAAATCTTTCAACAGTTATTCCAAATTTGCAGGTTAAGCTTGATTACAAATGTATACCTGATGAGAATATGAGAAAGCTTACGCATATTGCAAGAGAAGTCAGTGAAATTGCAAATCTTAAATTAAATGACAGGGAACCTTTTGTGGGAAAAACTGCTTTTGCACATAAGGGTGGTATGCATGTTGACGGTGTATCTAAAAACAGCAAAAGTTTTGAACATATTGACCCTGCTGTAGTGGGTAATGAAAGAAAATTCCTCACAAGCGAGGTTGCGGGAAGAACAACTATACTTTCAATGGTACAGAGAATTGCTCCTGATATTGAAAAGAATTCACCTGAAACTACAAGAATTATTGAAAGGCTGAAAGAACTCGAATATGAAGGTTATCAGTTTGAAGGAGCCGAAGGAGGCTTTGAACTTGTAATAAGAAAAGAACTTGGAAAATACAAGCCGTTTTTTGAACTTGAAACCTTTAAAATAATAGGTGAGCACCCTGCTGTAAGTGATAATCAGACTGCAACAGCTATGATAAAAGTGTGTGTTGACGGCAAAAAGGAAATCACTGCGGCAGAAGGCGAGGGACCTGTAAATGCCCTTGATAAGGCATTAAGAAAGGCTCTTGAAGTGTTTTATCCTAATTTGTCAGATGTACACCTTACTGATTACAAGGTTAGAGTACTTGACAGTAATTCTGCAACAGCATCTAAAGTCAGAGTACTTATTGAGTCTTCTGACGGTAATACGAGCTGGACAACAGTCGGTGTGTCTAAAGATATAATAGAAGCAAGCTGGATTGCTCTTGTAGATTCTATTGAGTATAAGTTAATAAAAGATATTGAAAAGAAATTCAAGGAATTTCTTTAACATTTAACTGAAATAAAACATTTAAAGATAAGAAATATGATTTTTAGGAGGATAATACTATGGGTATGACTATGACTCAGAAAATTTTAGCAGCTCATGCAGGTCTTGAGTCTGTTAAAGCAGGTCAGCTTATTGAAGCTAAGCTTGATCTTGTACTTGGTAATGATGTAACAACTCCTGTTGCTGTTACTGAGTTTAACAAAATTGGTATTGATAAGGTGTTTGATAAGGAAAAGGTTGCTATTGTGCCTGACCACTTTACACCTAATAAGGATATTAAGTCCGCTGAACACTGTAAGTACATAAGAGAATTTGCTCATGATAAAGAAGTTAAAAATTACTTTGAAGTAGGTCAGATGGGTATTGAACATTGTCTTGTACCTGAAGCAGGTCTTGCTGTGCCTGGTGATGTTATTATTGGTGCTGATTCTCATACTTGTACATACGGTGCCTTAGGTGCATTTTCAACAGGTGTTGGTTCTACTGATATGGCTGTTGGTATGGCAAGAGGTGTGGCATGGTTCAAGGTTCCAAGTGCTTTGAAGTTTGTTTTAAAAAATAAGCCTGCCAAATGGGTAAGCGGTAAGGATATTATTCTTCATATTATCGGTATGATTGGTGTGGATGGTGCGTTATATAAGTCCATGGAGTTTGCAGGTGATGGCTTGCAGTATCTTTCAATGGACGACAGATTTACTATTGCTAATATGGCAATTGAAGCAGGCGGAAAGAATGGTATATTCCCTGTTGATGAAAAGACTATGGAGTATGTTAAGGAACATTCAAAGAAAACTCCTGTTGTATTTGAAGCTGATGAGGATGCTGAATATGATGCAGTATATGAAATTGATTTGTCTGCTTTAAGGCCAACTGTTGCTTTCCCTCACTTACCAGAAAATACTAAGACTGTTGATGAGGCAAAGGGGCTTGAAATGGACCAGGTTGTTATTGGTTCATGTACAAACGGAAGAATTAGTGATATGAGAATGGCTGCTTCCATATTAAAGGGTAAAAAGATTAATCCTAAGTTAAGAGTTATTATTCTTCCTGGTACACAGAAAATTTGGTTACAGTGTGTTGAGGAAGGTCTTGCTCAGATTTTTGTTGAGGCAGGTTGTGTGTTCTCAACTCCTACATGCGGACCATGTCTTGGTGGTCATATGGGTATTCTTGCTAAGGGTGAGAGAGCTTTATCAACTACTAACAGAAACTTTATTGGTCGTATGGGTCACCCAGAATCTGAAGTTTACCTTTGTTCACCTGCTGTAGCAGCAGCATCTGCAATTACAGGTGTAATTACTGACCCTGAGGAAATCTAAAAGAAATAAGTCAAGTACAAGGAGGATATATAAATGAACGCTTGTGGTAAGGTTTTTAAATATGGCGATAACATTGATACTGATGTTATTATACCTGCTAGATATTTGAATTCATCTGACCCTAAGGAGCTTGCTAAGCACTGTATGGAAGATGCTATTCATTCAACTGTAAAGTTTGTTGATAATGTTAAAGAAGGCGATATTATTGTTGCTGAGAAAAATTTTGGCTGCGGCTCATCAAGAGAGCATGCACCTATTGCTATAAAGGCCAGTGGCATTTCATGTGTAATTGCAAAGACTTTTGCAAGAATTTTCTATAGAAATGCCATTAATATCGGTTTGCCTATTCTTGAATGTGAAGAAGCTGCTGAAAAGATTGAAATGGGCGATGAAGTAGAGGTTGATTTCACAACAGGTGTTATTACTAATAAGACTAAGAACGAAACTTATCAGGCTGAACCATTCCCTGAGTTTATGCAGGAAATGTTTAAGGTTGGCGGTTTGATTGAGCAGACTAAGGTTAAGTTGGGTTTGTAATATAATATAATATTAATTAGACAATATATAAAAACTGTTATTGACAGATAATTTGCTTTTATAGATTTGTAGTAAACAACAAATTTTTGAATTTTATCAAAAAATTTGTTTAAAGAAATTGCAATTAAATTTTAGTAAGGATAGATTAAGATTTGAAAAGAGGTTTTAAAAATGAATTTTAAAATTGCTGTTGTTGCCGGTGACGGTATCGGTCCTGAGGTAATGGAACAGAATATTAACGTATTAAATGCTATTGGTGATAAGTTTGGACACAAGTTTGAATATACTCACGTTTTAGGCGGCGGATGTGCTATTGATAAGTATGGAGAACCATTGCCTCAGGAAACAATTGATGTTTGTAAGGCAAGTGATTCTGTTCTTCTTGGTGCAGTAGGCGGCTGGCAGTGGGATACTCTCCCTGGTGATAAAAGACCTGAAAGAGCTTTACTTGGTTTAAGAGGAGCATTAGGTTTATATGCCAATTTAAGACCTGCTACACTTCATGACGCTTTAAAGGATGCTTGTCCTTTAAAGCCTGAGCTTGTTAAAGACGGTGTAGATATTATGGTTGTAAGAGAACTTACAGGCGGTATGTACTTTGGTGAAAAGGGCAGAAAGCAAACTGATATGGGCGAGGCTGCTTATGATGTTGAACAGTATTCTGTAAAGGAAGTTGAAAGAATTGCAAGAACTGCTTTTGAAATAGCAAGAAAGAGAAATAAGCACGTTACTAATGTTGATAAGCAGAACGTTCTTGAATCTTCAAGACTTTGGAGAAGTGTAGTTCTTGAGGTTGCTAAGGATTATCCTGATGTAGAGCTTGACCACTTATATGTAGACAATGCTTCAATGCAGCTTATTATGCGTCCTACTACATTTGATGTTATTGTAACAGGAAATATTTTTGGTGATATTTTATCTGATGAGGCTTCTCAGATGACAGGTTCTATTGGTATGCTTCCATCAGCAAGTTTGGGTGAGGGTACTCTTGGTATGTATGAGCCTGTACACGGTTCTGCTCCTGATATTGCAGGCAAGGATATTGCTAACCCTATTGCAACAGTACTTTCAGGTGCCATGATGTTGAAATACAGCTTTGGTCTTCAGGAAGAAGCTAAGTGTATCGAAGATGCTGTAACTAAGGTTCTTAATGCAGGTTACAGAACAGGCGATATTATGAGTGAAGGTATGAAACAGGTAGGCTGTAAGGAAATGGGCAAGCTTATTATTGAAAATCTTTAATTATTGGTTTATAATATTTTTTAAGGGTGAGAATTCTCTCACCCTTAAGCGACATAAAGAGGAATAAAATGACTGACAGCTGTAAAACAAAATATCCCATTGTTTTGGTACATGGTATGGGATTCAGAGATTTCAAACATATTAATTATTGGGGACGTATTCCGCAGATGCTTACAAGTATGGGTGCATCTGTTCACTATGGAAAACAGGAATCAAATGCATCAATAGTAAATAATGCACAGCTTTTAAAGTCCTCAGTTGAGGAAGTTTTGCTCAATACAGGGGCTGAAAAGGTTAATATAATAGCCCATTCTAAGGGTGGACTTGAAGCAAGATATATGTTGAGCAACTTGGATATGAAAGATAAAATAGCATCACTAACTACACTTGCTACGCCTCATAACGGCTCTGAAACTGTGGACTTTTTAATGAAATTTCCTGATTTTATTATTAAGTTTGGCTGTAAGATTTGTGATTTGGGATATCGCATTATGGGGGATAAAAATCCGGATACATATAGTGCAATTGATAGTTTTACAACTAAGTCTGCAGATAAGTTTAATATAGAAAATAAGGATGTATTGGGTGTTTATTACCAAAGTTATGCTTTTGTTATGAGCAGTTGTTTTAGTGATATATTTATGACAATACCAAATATAGTTGTAAAGTTCTTTGAAGGCGAAAATGACGGCTTGGTTTCTGCTAAAAATGCTGAATGGACGAACTTCAAAGGGGTATATGGCAATAATATAAGGAGGGGTATTTCTCATTGTGATGAAGTTGATATGAGAAGGAGACCTTTTACTAAAAAAAGTTGTGAAGGCATAAGTGATATTACAGTATTTTATAAGGAACTGGCTGAGGAGTTAAAAAATTTGGGATTTTAAAGCGGGGCGGTTTTACGAAGAAAGTTATCTGTGTAATTTTGGTTGTTGTGATGTCATTAGCAGTTTGTGTTTTTACATACGCTGACAACCCGTCAGGCTGGGCTGTAAATGACATACAGTCAGCTAAAGAAATGAATATTATAAATTCATACTTTGAAGGGAATTATCAAAAAACTATTACAAGAGGTGAGTTTTGCAGACTTGCAGTATTAACTCTTGATAAATGGAATATAGAAGAAAAGAAAATTGAAAATAGTATTGAATTCAGTGATACTAATGACAGTGATATTGTAAGGTGTGCAAAACTTGGTATAGTAAGCGGAATGGGAAATAATAAATTTGAACCTGATTTACCTATTACGAGGGAACAGGCAGCTAAAATGCTTTATAATACCCTTAATCTAACGCCTGCTTTAAATTCCTATAAAGAGGATAATAAAAATGGTGTAAACGGCATATTTCTGCCTCATTTGTTTGGTGATGGAAAATACATAAGCAATTGGGCAAGAAATGAAATATATGCAATGTATCATCTTGGTGTCATGCTTGGTACAGACAATGATAATTTTTCACCAAAAGGTAATTATACTATCGAACAGGCAATATGTACTTTTTTAAGGCTGTATAATACTTATACGGCTCCTGATAAGGTGTCAAGACCTGAGGCTGAGTTATATCCTGACAGCAATACGGCTAATCGTCTGAGCCAGGGGGGCAGTAAAGACAGCTATTGTCTTGACAGTGCTTATGAATGGCGTACAGATGAGTATAAATATGAGCCTGAATATTATGATGGATTTGGCAATGTATACAGTGCGGAGGATAAGGGATATGTATATCCTTTAAGTGCAAAGTATATGGAAGTTATTGTATCGGTAGGTGCAGGGGTAGGTTCAAGTGTGCTGATAGATAAAAACTGTAATGAGGTATTGGAACCTTTTTACGCTATGTTGGCGTCAAATGATGAAAAGGCTGCTGTAATACCTTTAGGGTTTGGCAAGTGTCAGCTTTATAATATTGATACTAAAGAAATAATTAAGGAATATGACTTTATACAAGATATTGGCTGTGGTATATACTGCTTTAATATTGGTGATAAAAGAGGTTATATGAACACAAATTTTGAGGAAGTTATGGATGCAGTTTATAAGCCTGTTTCACAAAATTTTTTAAATGATTTGTGTATATTTCAAAAACAGGATAATTCCTTTATAATAGTCAATACAAAGGGAAAGATACTTAAAAATTTTAAACTGGATTTAAACAGGTATGATTTAAACGGCATATTTGGTACCAATATGATGCTGACAGATAAAAAAGCAAATGGTACAGTGTTGTACAGAGCTTACAGCGGCAAGTATATTAAAGATTACCCCATCATGTGGTTTACATCAATGGGTGAAATTATTGCTCAAAAAAACGGCAAAAAATATATACTTGATAAAGAAGGAAATGTAAAGGTCAATCTTGACGCTTTGGGCTATGATGATATTGATGAGTATGTTTCATCAGGTTTTTATGCTGTATTCAAAATAGATAAAAGTAATTGGGGAAGAATTCTTCCTGCTGATATTATGGATTACAATGGCAATATTATAAGAAAGGGAGTAAGTTCCTTTGGCATATACTGTGATTACAACGGATTGTCTGCTTATAAATCAGGAGAAAGACAACTGACGGTTTTTGATAATTACGGCAAAGATATTGGTGTTGTAAATGTCAGTGAAGATATAGACAATTTTAAGTTTATAAACGGACTGATTTTTGTAAACAGCAGTGATGATAATAAATATTATACAAGATATTATACACCGACAGGTGAAGCGGCTGTAACCAATTGTTGCAGTGAAATTAATAAGGAGGAATATTAAATGATAAGTGACAGAGTAAAAAAAGGTCCAGATAAGACACCCCATCGTTCTTTATTTAAGGCAATGGGCTATACTGATGAAGAGTTGTCAAGACCGCTTATTGGCGTTGTAAATGCACAAAACGAAATTATACCGGGACATATTCATCTTGACAATATTGCAAAGGCTGTAAAGGCCGGTATACTTGCAGCAGGGGGTACCCCTATTGAAGTTCCTGCTATAGGCGTGTGTGACGGTATTGCTATGGGACATATTGGTATGCACTATTCTTTGCCTACAAGAGAATTGATTGCAGATTCTATAGAGTGTCAGGCTACAGCTCATGCTTTTGACGGTCTTGTACTTATTCCTAACTGTGACAAAATTGTTCCGGGTATGCTTATGGCTGCTGCAAGATTAAACATTCCTGCAATTGTGTGCTCAGGCGGTCCTATGCTTGCAGGAAAGAAAGGCTGTGAAAAGTTATCCCTTTCAAAGACTTTTGAGGCTGTTGGTGCCTATGAAGCCGGTTTGATTGATGATGATGAATTAAAGCAGTTCGAAAACAAATCTTGCCCAAGCTGCGGTTCATGTTCAGGTATGTATACAGCTAATTCAATGAACTGTTTATCAGAGGTTATAGGTATGGCGTTACCTGGAAATGGTACTATCCCTGCAGTTTACGGTGACAGAATCGGACTTGCAAAGCATGCAGGTATGCAGATTATGAAACTTGTTGAAAAGAATGTTAAGCCTAGAGATATTATGAATGAAAAGGCATTTAGAAATGCACTTACTATGGATATGGCTCTTGGCTGTTCTACTAATTCTATGCTTCATCTGCCGGCGATTGCTCACGAGGCAGGCGTTGAGTTAAGCCTTGATATGGCAAATGAAATAAGTGCAAAGACACCTAATCTTTGTCATTTAGCTCCTGCAGGTTCAAATTACATAGAGGAATTAAATGAAGTCGGCGGCATTCCTGCTGTTATGGCAGAAATTAACAAGCTTGGTTTGCTTGAACTTGATAATCCAACTGTAACATTAAAGACTGTTGGTGAAAATATTGCAGATTTAAAGGGTGCAGACGGAACAATTATAAGAAGTGTTGAAAATCCGTATTCTGTAACAGGCGGTATTGCTGTATTAAGAGGAAATATTGCTCCTGACGGCTGTGTTGTAAAGAGAAGTGCTGTTGCCTCTGAAATGTTAAAGCACAGCGGACCTGCAAGAGTATTTAATTCTGAAGAAGAAGCTATTGCAGCTATATTCGGTGGTAAGATCGTCAAAGGTGATGTCGTTGTTATTGTTTACGAAGGTCCTAAAGGAGGCCCGGGTATGAGAGAAATGCTCTCTCCTACATCTGCTCTTGCCGGTATGAAACTTGACAAGGATGTTGCTCTTATTACAGATGGTAGATTTTCCGGTGCATCAAGAGGTGCAAGTATCGGTCATGTATCACCTGAGGCTGCAGCAGGCGGAAATATTGGTCTTGTAAGAGAGGGCGACATAATTGATATAGATATTAATGAAGGAAAAATAAATGTACAGGTAAGTAATGATGAACTTGCAGAAAGAAGAAAGAGTTGGGTAATTCCTGAGCCAAAGATTAAGACAGGTTACCTTGCAAGATATGCCAAACTTGTTAGTTCTGCTGATAAGGGTGCTGTTTTAAATTAATGAAAGGGGGAAAACTATGTTATTAAATGGTTCTGAAATTTTGGTTGAATGCTTAAAGGAACAGGGCGTTGATACTGTATTTGGTTATCCCGGCGGTGCTGTTTTAAATATTTATGATGCTCTTTATAAGCATCAAAATGAAATAAAGCATTACCTTACATCTCATGAACAGGGAGCTGCTCATGCTGCTGACGGTTATGCCCGTGCAACAGGTAAGGTTGGTGTTTGTATTGCTACAAGCGGACCGGGTGCATGTAACCTTGTTACAGGAATTGCTACTGCTTATATGGACAGTATTCCTATGGTTGCAATCACAGGCAATGTTTCTTTGGATTATCTTGGTAAGGACAGTTTTCAGGAGGTTGATATAACAGGCGTAACAATGCCTATTACAAAGCACAACTTTATTGTTAAGGATGTTACTAAGCTTGCAGAAACTGTAAGAAAGGCCTTTTATATTGCAAGAAAGGGACGTCCGGGTCCTGTACTTATTGATATAACTAAGGATGTTACAGGTGCTTTATGTGAATATACTCCTGCTGAACCGTATAAAATTGAAAAAAGAGTAAAAACAATTACAGAGGATGATTTAAGTGCTGCTATTGAACTTATAAAGGCTGCAGAAAAACCGTTTTTATACTGCGGAGGCGGATGTATAAATGCCGATGCTTCAGAGGAAATAGTTAAGTTTGTTGAAAACCAAAATATACCTGTTTCCTGTTCAGCTATGGGTCTTGGCGTTGTTCCGTCTAATCATCCTAATTATACAGGTATGATTGGTATGCACGGAACTAAGACATCTAACTTATTGGCAAATGAGTGTGACTTGTTCATTGCTATGGGTGCAAGATTCAGTGACAGAGTTGCAACAAACTTTAAAACTTTTGCACCAAATGCAAAGGTTTTACATATTGATATTGACCCTGCTGAAATCAATAAAAATATTGTTACTTCCCATTCTATAATAGGTGATGTTGAAGAGGTTGTTAAACGTCTTAATGAAAGACTTGATAAAAAGACACATAAGGAATGGATGAGTACAGTTGAAAAATATAAGACAAAATATCCATTAAAGTATGACCACGATGGCACATTGAAACCTCAGTATATTATGGAGAGGATAAATGCTATATGCAAAGGTGAGGAAATAGTTGTAACTGAAGTTGGACAGCATCAGATGTGGGCCTGCCAGTTTATAGAAAACAAATACCCTCGTCATTTCCTTACATCAGGCGGTTTAGGTACTATGGGTTATGGTCTAGGTGCTGCAATAGGTGCTAAGGTAGGTCAGCCTGACAAGGTTGTATTTAATATTGCAGGTGACGGCTGCTTCTATATGAATCATATAGAAATGGCTACTGCTGTTGCAAATGATGTGCCTATTATTGAGGTGGTTATTAATAATCACGTTTTAGGTATGGTTAGACAGTGGCAGGATTTATTCTATGATGCACGATATTCACAGACAAATTTGGATAAGGCTACAGATTTTATTAAGCTTGGGGAAGCTTATAAGGCTGCTGTGTTTAATGTAACAAAGCCTGAAGAAGTCGATGATGCTATTAAGGCGGCTATTACATGCGGTAAGCCTGCACTTATTGTTTGTGAAATTGGCAGAGATGAAAAGGTATTCCCTATGATTCCTGCAGGAAAGAGCTGTGAAGATATGATTACCCTTGATGAGTATGAAGAAATGCAGCAAAACTAATTATAGTTATCAAATTAAAATTTAAATAAGTATAAACAGAAAGCCCTTTGTCACTACGATGAAGGGCTTTGAAAATGGGTGTAAAGCGGTAAAAATAAAAAATGAGATTTTTTGTGCTCTAGTGTTTACAAAAATTGTATTTATTATAAAAAGCAAGCGTTGTTTTTTACTGTATATTTTATTTGAAATGAGTAAAATAAAGAAAATAGAAAAACAGTTAAAAATAAATAATAACAGTATGAAAGGTAATTATATATCTTAATATTTTTTTCTTTTAAATTACACTGAAATATGTTATACTAAAAATAATGTATATGAATAAAACATAAGAAAATAATTAAGGAGAATATAAATTATGAGTTCAGATAGACAATCTAAAATCAGGAATTTCAGCATAATTGCCCATATTGACCACGGAAAGTCTACCTTAGCCGACAGACTTATTCAGCAATCGGGATTGCTTACAGAAAGAGAAATGCAGGCACAGATTCTGGATAATATGGAACTTGAAAGAGAAAGAGGAATTACAATAAAGGCACAGGCTGTCCGTTTGATTTACAAGACGGCAGAAGGTGAAGAATATACGCTTAATCTTATTGATACTCCGGGACATGTAGACTTTAACTATGAGGTATCAAGGAGTTTGGCTGCCTGTGACGGTGCAGTGCTTGTAGTAGATGCGGCACAGGGAGTTGAGGCACAGACACTGGCAAATGTTTATCTTGCTTTAGACAATAATCTTGAAATTTTGCCTGTAATAAATAAAATAGATTTGCCTAGTGCAGAGCCTGAAAGAGTTAAGGCTGAAATTGAGGATATTATAGGGCTTGATTCAAATGAGGCTCCTCTCATTTCTGCAAAGGCAAATATAAATATTGACCAGGTATTTGATAAGATAATTAAGGATTTACCTGCTCCTTCAGGGGATGAAAGTACTCCTTTAAAGGCTCTTATATTTGACAGTTTTTATGACAGCTATAAGGGTGTTATTGTATTTATGCGTGTTTTTGACGGTGTTATTAAAAAGGGAACAAAGGTTAAGTTTATGGCAACCGGCAAGGAATTTGATGTTGTAGAGGTTGGAGTTTTTGGTCCTGGACAGTATATACCTGTTGATGAACTTAAAGCAGGAGATGTTGGTTATCTTACAGCAAGTATAAAAAATGTAAGAGATACAAGAATAGGCGATACAGTAACGGATGCTAAAAATCCTGTTTCAGAACCTCTGCCGGGATATAAAAAAGTGAATTCAATGGTGTACTGCGGTATATTCCCTGCGGATGGTGCAAAATACGGTGATTTAAGAGATGCCCTTGAAAAGCTTCAGCTTAATGATGCAGCTCTTAACTTTGAGGCTGAAACATCTGTGGCGTTGGGATTTGGTTTTAGGTGCGGTTTTTTGGGACTTTTGCATCTTGAAATAGTTCAGGAAAGACTTGAAAGAGAATATAACCTTGACTTGGTTACAACTGCTCCTTCTGTTATATACAAGGTATATCTAACAGACGGTTCTATGATAGATTTGTCAAACCCTTCAGATTTGCCTGATGTAACAACTATTGCAAAAATGGAAGAACCTATTGTTCGTGCAGAAATAATTCTGCCAAGTGAATATATTGGTACAATTATGGAGCTTTGTCAGCAAAGGCGAGGCGAATATGAGGGTATGGAATATATTGAAAAGACAAGAGCTGTTCTTACCTATAAATTGCCGTTGAACGAAATTATATATGACTTTTTTGATGTACTTAAATCACGTTCAAGGGGATATGCTTCTTTTGACTATGAACTTATAGGTTATGAGGAAAGCCGCCTTGTTAAGTTGGATATGCTTGTAAACAGAGAAGTTGTTGATGCCTTGAGCTTTATTGTGCACGAAGATTCAGCTGCTGAAAAGGGACGTAAAATGGCAGAAAAGCTTAAAAAGGAAATACCAAGACATCAGTTCGAAATTCCTATACAAGCGGCTATTGGTAATAAGATTATAGCAAGAGAAACTATTTCTGCTGTGCGTAAAGATGTACTTGCCAAGTGTTACGGCGGTGATATAACAAGAAAGAAAAAACTTCTTGAAAAGCAGAAAGAAGGTAAAAAGAGAATGCGTCAGATTGGTAATGTAGAAGTACCTCAGGCAGCATTTATGAGTGTTCTTAAATTAGATGAGGAATAGAATATGATATCATTATATATACACATACCTTTTTGCAAAAGCAAGTGTAAATATTGTGATTTTCTCAGTTTTCCTGATACAGAGTGTGTTAATGCCTATAAGGGGGCATTGATTGATGAAATTAATGCTTTTGATTGTAAAGATACAATCAAAAGCATTTTTATTGGCGGAGGGACACCGTCAGTAATTGATAATCATATTATAGCAGAAATTGTGGAATCTTTGGGAAAATACAATATTAAAAAGGATGCAGAAATTACTATTGAAGCAAATCCGGGAACAATAACGGAGGAAAAACTGAAAGTTTATAAGGGACTTGGTATAAACAGGATAAGTATGGGGCTTCAGGCATGGCAGAACAGTTTGTTGAAAATACTGGGCAGAATTCATACAAAAGAAGAATTTCTGAGTAACTATGAGATTGCAGAAAAGTATTTCAGTAATATAAATATTGACTTGATGTTTTCTTTGCCTGAACAGACCTATGAAATGTGGCTTGAAACTCTTGAAAATGTTACAGAACTTAATCCTTGCCATATATCCGCATACAGTCTTATTGTGGAGGAGGGAACTCCATTTTACAATATGGAACTTAATCTTCCTGATGAAGAGACTGATAGGAAAATGTATCACAGGGCTATTGAATGCCTTGCAGAAAAGGGATACAATCAATATGAGATATCTAATTTTGCAAAAATAGGATATGAGTCTGTGCATAATTCTGTCTACTGGCAGAGAGGGAATTACAAGGGCTTTGGACTTGGAAGTGCAAGTCTTATAAATAATGTGAGATATAAAAATACCGAAAATATAAACGATTATATAATGGGGACTACAATAACTGAGACGGAAGAACTAACAAAAGAGGACGCTATGGCTGAGTTTATGTTTTTGGGTCTCAGAATGACAAAAGGTGTTTCTATATCAGGTTTTTATAATGAATTTAAAACAGATATGCTTTCAAAATACAGTGAAGTAATAAATAAATACAAGGATTATATAATAATAGAGGGCGATAATCTTTATTTGACTAGAGATGGTATTGATATTTCAAATATGATATTTAGTGAAATGATTTAAACATTTAGCACATATTTGCACAGTCAAATATGTGCATTTTTAACAAAATGACAAAAATATCTAAAATTTTAAAGGAATTTTATTCACTTTATAGAATAAATATATTTATAAGGCTTACAGAATATAGTTAAAAGTTATATAAACTTTTAATATTTAT
>CAJKOJ010000044.1 GCA_905201505.1 uncultured Eubacteriales bacterium
TAATTTATCTATAATTTTTTCTTTTGTTTTATTATAAAATGAATATCTATACAAATCACCCAAGGTATTAGTATAATAAAGATACTTATTATCAGAAAAAAAGCAGCTATTTTCTATTTGTTTAACTTTATTGCAATTTATAAGAACAAAAATTAATGTTAATACTAACACTGTAATACAAACACAATACAGCTTGCATATTATTAAAGCTAATAAAATACGAAATAAAAAAACTTAAGTCTTGTATCAAACTCTACAAAACAACTGACTATTATTGTATACACTGAAAGCATAATAAAAAGGGATGTGGACTTTAATGTCTATATCTCTTTATAGACATTAAATCTAATTTATGAGAACATTCCGGGCAAACTGCAATACAATAATACTTATGCTTTACCTTTCTGGAATAATATTTTTCCACACTTGCTGCAATATATATTCATATCTATTTTTCCTCTTTTCTATTTCCCCAAAATACTTGGTTTTGTTTTTCCACATACTTTGTAACAAGTTCAGTCACTTTTCCAATATATAATTGCCTCTGCTTACCCTCTATCATTTCTGCTATTACAAAAAGTTAATAAATTTTTACTCTTGCTTATTATACTTTTCACCTGACCCCATCCCAATAAAACGTCAGCACATCGTCATGTATTATGTAAATAGCCATAGATTCATTCAAATATTCTATATCATTTCTATACATAGGAACAATTGCCCATCTATTTGAATTTAAATCGTAGTATATATTAAACCCTGACATATATTTACAATCAAACATTGAAATAAGTACTTCTACTGCTGCCATCGGTGTGTTTATATTATCGTTAATTTCATACTCATAATTATAGCATAAATCCCATTCTTTTATATATTTATCTATATCAAATTTTTTGTTATTTACCCCATAATATTTACACTCTCTATAACCCTCACGCCATTCTCTGGAATAATATATATCTTTATTAAAATCAATTTGCAGCATAATATCATAATATTTGTATATATTATAAATTACTATTGCAACGATAAAACACAAAATTAATAATAACATCTTTTTACGCATATATTAATCCCCCTAATTATTTGGTTACCATCTGCAATAGCTATTTATTATCTCGTTTTTTTCTTGCTAAAGCTTAATACTCATATTTATTTAACTTTATTTTTCCTGAATTAACTACACAATGTATGTAGTAAACATAGTTATTTCTGTCAGTATCTAAAACCAAACTGTTTTCCCTCTAAAATATGATCTTGTTACTTCCCCATTTGCAGCCTTCGGATTCAATATATTTTAAACTCCGTTATACTTACATTCAGTATAACACCAATTAACACTGTTGTCTATATTTTGTACCTGTTTTGTATCATATATTTATTACATTTATTTTTACTAATTATTTTATAATTTGTAAAAGCTACTGCCATAAACACTTTAATTATAGCAGTAGCTTTTCATTTAAAAACAATTTTATTTAATTAGTAGAATTACATCATACATTTTTCAGTTTTTTCTTATTTATATTTCTATTGTTATAAAATGACACACCATCATCCTAAGTAAAATTTTAATAAAATTAACAATACAGCTTTCACTCATATCTTCAATATTATTATACACATTCGTTTAACATCTATTGTTCTCTTAAGCTCAAATACTCATTAATTCACTTTTTAATCCTGCCTGGCTTATTTCATTTTAAAAATCAATGTCCTTTATTTCATTCTGCTTAATGTATCAACTACAGAGAATAAAAAACTAACAACTCTTGATATATACATTAAAACAACAAAAAAACATACATTAACAATTTTATTCATACTATTATTAGTTGTAAACTTTATTATATAAATTTTTACCGCAATCAAACTCAAACCAATGCTCACGATAAAAAATATTAAATTAAACAACAAGCTAGCATCATCAATTTTTAACCGTTTACATACTATAAAATTAACTTTATAGTCATTTCCATACCATATTAAATAAAACAGAAAAGATATTAAAAATAAAAAAATAACCTCTAACATTATTTTAATTTTATAACTCATAATATCACCTAATTATATAATTTTCTATTAATAACATTTAATTTTTTCATTCTACATACATATAATCAAAAACCTTTCCATTTTTAAAATATATTGTTATGCAATTATCATTCCTATCATTATAAATATACTCATTATCCTTAACAGCGTCTGGTTTCCCTAATAAATTTTCTATTTCCTGATATGTATAACCAATAAATTTGTAATCTTCTACTAGATTAAAATACATTGTCATTCTTCTTTGGGGGTACTCAACCCAATACTCTGTTGTAAAATGTTCAAATTTTTCATCTCCCTTTATTAAGAGAATATAGCTGCTAAACACAAATATAATACTCATTAAGTAAGCAACTACTTGAATAACCCATTCTTTTTTTATAAATAATCTTAAGTATAATATAGACGTAATAGATATAATTATATATATTATACCAGCATACTTAATCCAAACACCAAAAGCATCTTCATAAACAGATAATCCCCCTTCTACATTTATAATTGACAAACCGCATAATATAATATACCACATTAAAACAAACGGAATACATATAATAAATTTAATTATAACTTCTTTGAGTATTTCTTTCACCATACTTCACCCTTTTCTATTTTAATCCCCATGGAACATATCTAAGATAATTTATTGCATCTCCGTTATTTATATCTAGCCGTAGTACTCACCACAGTTCCACATTTAAATCATACCCGGTATCCAACAATGTACAGCATTGCTTTTGACCCAATCAAAAGTTTTGAATGGATTTTCTGTACCTGCATTTTCTATTCCATATACTATATTAACAATATCCAGCTTAAATCTGCCGTTATTATTTCTACTGTATTTTTCTACCTTTGTCTGATTGCCGTTTTTATCATAAGTGTAGTTTATATATGCAGATGTTGTTCCATAATCCTTTACAGATGACAACAGCTTGTTATTCTTGTCATAGCTGTAATTCTCAGTATAATTGCCTGAATACCTGACAGTTTCATAGAACTTCTGCTTCCTGCCATACTATATGTATAAACTCTATTAAATTTCTACCGGCTGCTTATTTTAATATTTAACTTATTTACCTAAACGCAACCCAATATATAACTTAATTACCTGTATAAAATATCCTTATAAATAACCTAGAGGCCATATGTTATTTGTATTTCTTTTAGGCAATCATTTTCATCAAATATAAAATACATCCAATATCCATCTATAATAAAACCAATTTCATCTTTACTTAAATCTTTAATAGGTTTTGCATATTTGTAATAATTTAATATGTCACTTCGTTTCGTTCTTCCTATTACAATATTTTGTTTTGTAAAGTTGTATTGATTACCGGTTATTTTAATACAATCAAATCTGACACTGTTATTATCTTTATCCAAATCAGATTCATTTATAATTAAACTAAAACCATCATATTCATAAATATAATTATTATAGCCCTCATTTTCGTTTTTAGTACTTTTTATTGGATTTCCATATATATTTACCAACGATGAAATTTTCCAATCTAATGGAATTTTTAATTCATTCAGATATGGGTTTTTATAATGATTTATAATAACTTTTACAGCACTTAAACCAGAAGAAAATATAAATATAACTATACATAGAGATATACCTACAAATACAATATTAAAAATATATTTTTTCATCAATTCACCAACTCTCCATTAGAATTTTAATCTGCCTTTACGTTGAGTTATCTTTGCCGCTAGTTTGCTAGATTTTATTCTATTATTGCTTCATAATAGCCCTCTTAATCCCACAATAACCGTGATTAATATGTATAATCTATTTTTTTAATGAATAACTATCTGTTTCTATATCAATCGCACTCTAACCAAAGCCAACATTTCCATCATATCCATAAACAAAACCATTTTTTACTTTCGTTAATAAATCACCTGCAAAATTCCTCTTTCATAAAAATAATATTCACCCAAATGACCCGAGTTACATGACAACAAACTTACATCATATTTTATTACTTTTTCATCAAGTTCATTTATTCCGTGATTTCTTTCTTATTTTCTATTTCTTCCTGTTACAGATATCACATTTGTTGAGTTCCCTCCTCAAAAAACAAGTTTTAAGCCTGACCGTTTGTTTCAGACAGCACTCCTCCTGTCAGTCCGTATGTCCATGAGTTTTCTGCTCCTTCAGCTTTTTCTGTTAGCATTCTGTGAAGACCGTCATAAGTATAAGTTATATTCTTTCCGTTTCTGTCCGTCCTTTTAATCATATCCATATTGCTGTCGTATGTATATGATTCAGAATTACCCAAAGCGTCTGTATACTTTGTTATTCTGTTTAGTACGTCATAGTCATACTTATGAACTTGTGTACCTCCTGCTGTTGAATGCTGAATCTTATTTCCAACATTGTCATAGACATAATCTGCAGACTGGTCTCCTCCGTATGTATCGCATTCCCCCTGTAATCATATTCATATTTACTTTTTGTTCCTGATGTAACATGCTCACTTTCAAGATTTCCAATTGCATCATAATTTTATATATATTCAGTATAATTCATCTTTCCTGAATTATCAATATAAAAAAATACTTTTTTCTTAAATATTTGGTCAAGACCGTTATATGTATATTCTGTTGTATTGCCCATTCCTTCTGTTGATATTATTATTCCCGCCGTGTTTTAACACACATACCATAGTAGTCTAATCCTACAGTTTTAGTATTATTTCATAATAAAAATCAGCACTGCCCTTTTTAAAAGCAGTGCTGATAAAAACATCTAAATCTTGTCACCCAAAATGTTTGCATAAATATATTGAGGGTAACCTACATATTAGAAATATCCATTTAAATATATTTTAGTTCTTTAAAAGCCACAGTACTCTTCAATATACCTCTCAAAATAATCCATTAATGTCAAATATTTATTACTTAAAAACATACTGAATAAATATTTTTCATCCCTATTAATCGGATATAAAATGTCCCAATATTTTATTTCAAAACTAATATCACCCGTTTTTTCATAGATTTTATTTCCATAAATTATAAACGTACTTCCTTCTGTAGGTTCGCCAAAAGAACTTTTACCTGTAACAACTTTCCCCAATTCTTTTTCAAAAGATTTTCCATATAGTTTGTTAAAGGAAAGCATATCAAACTCATGATATGAATTATACAAATCATAATCAGTATTAATAACTAATATACCATCAAAGTATTCAACAAAATATCGTTCCAATTCTTGATGCTTAGTTACTGTTTTTTCTTCTGTAACTGCAAATTTAACAGGTATAAGCAAAATAACTAAAATGAATATAATAAACAATTCAATACCTCTAAACATAATTATTAATATATTTTTTATATTTTTCATTCTAAAACCTCACTCTTTTTGCCAAATCACCAGGTTCGGGGTAATTAAACGATCCTGTTTTGCAAAATCCATAATCTTTTCTAAGTTCTGCAATAAGATTAAAATGTTTAGCAGATGCACTTGATGGGAAAAGCGTTTTAGCAAGTCCACTATAATCTGGTGCAAACATTATATGTTTATAATTAGATTTCCACTCGTATACCCATACATTTTACAACACAAGATTCAAGGCTTTAGATAAATATAAAAATATGCAACACCTGCTTATTTTGTAAAGTCATTTTATAAATATCCAAACTGATTTATAATATTCTTTCTCAGTTTGGAAACTTTACTATTGGAAAATCACAAAACCACAAACTAACGCCAAAATTTATATTATCAATACATTTTTTCTTTATACTAAATTAGCTGTCTTGATATATTGTTCTTTGTTTTTTTTCAATTATTAAATTATTAAATTTAACATTTGTGGCACTGATTTTTTCTTTTATTTCTTTCTTTTCCTCATCTGTTATTTCTTTTTTGTCATAAACGTCTATAATAAGTTCCTCATAAAATTCCTCACACTTAGGATTATCCCAGCTTATTGGTAATTCAATATTTTTATACTTATTGTAGTAATATTCACTTGAATCCCTTGGCGGTAAAGTGTTTAAATTTTGTATTAGTTCATAATCATTGTAATACATATTTAATATTGGTTCAATTTTCTTCCGTGATGTATAAAACAAATACGTTTCAACATAATTGTCTACATAAACACCTGCATTCTTCCACTCATCTACCATAAATTTTATTTCACTGTTATTTTTAGGATAAACTTGTGCGGAAAACGATTCATAATAACTATAATCATATATTACCATTTCCTCTTTATAGTTATTGCTTAAATATGTATTGACTTCATTCAAATACTTTTCAGCAGTTTCCTCATCAAGTTTAAAAAGATTTTCATCTATGTAATTATAAGTAAATTTTAAAACACCAACAATGCAAGTTAACAATATAAGTAATATTATTAGTTTCTTTATAATCCTTTTCATATACACACCCCTACAATAATGTTTTCAACCTGCTATGCTTAAATGGATGTGTAACCACCAAAGTATTGCTTAGCTCGGTTTTTATTGTCTTTTCATATTCTTCGTATGTAAAACAGCTATTATAAAATTCATTTTTATATACATCTCTTGCTTTTAAAGGAAATGCATGTATTCCTACAATTGTACATACATATGTCCCGTCACTTAACTTTCCTTTTCCTAAGCCTGTAGTTGCAACAACAGCACAATTTTCTGTTAATTTATCATAATTAGTATTTCCCTGTCTTGCTTTATTGTCAGAATCAAATACACCTGACCCATATGTATTTGCATAGTTTTTAAAATATTCATATGATTCAGTGAAATCACCTTTTATATAAGTGGCAGTTGTATAAGTTCCTCCTTTATAATACCGATTACTAAATTTTTTTAAATCTGTCATATATTCCTCACTTACTTCACCAAATTGTATATATCCTTCACCACAGGAAAAATAAAACCATTTACCTTCTTTATTTTGAACTACAGCGGCAGCATGCCCCAAATTTGCACCTGAACCACCGGAACCAACGGGAACACCGTTTTCATTGACTAAAAATATTGCATCAAGTCCATATATATCAGTACAATTTACCGGATTACCCATACAATACCCATATAGATTCCCTGCCTGCAGTGATGCCGTAATATCAGGATATTTTCTTTCATTCTCCTTATATTCTCTATCACCATAAATCATATTAGATGGGCTCCAATGAGTATCCTCACTTATAAACCTACCCGTATTCGGATTATAATACCTTGCTCTCATATAGTAGTTTCCTGTTTCCCAGTCTCTCAGCTGGTCACAGTATCCCCACTTATTTGGTGTACAGGTATCATTAAAGTATTTATTTGTTCCAAAGGCATTATATATATACCAGTCATCGCTATAACTGCCGTCACTGTTATATTTTTCAATTACATTTCCATGTGCGTCGTGTGCATAGTATACATTTGAATCATCACATATAAGGTTATAACCTCTGCAATATTTCTGACTTACCACATTTACTGAATTAAGTTCAGCAGCAATATTATCCCTGTCCCAAAGGTACCTTGTTTCAATTCCGTTTACATTCTTTGACACCCTGTATCCGTTTGCCATATACTTGTATTCAGCATTTAATCCTACCTTACCGTTATAATTACCATTTATGTTTTCATAACCTGTAAGCTGGTTCAAACCATTATAAGTAAACTTTTCTACTCCTGCATTTTCTATTCCATATACTGTATTAACAATATCAAGCTTAAACCTGCCGTCATTGTTTTTACTGTATTTTTCTACCTTTGTCTGATTGCCGTTTTTATCATAAGTGTAGTTTGTATATGCAAATGTTGTTCCATAATCCTTTACAGATGATAACAGTCTGTTGTTTTTATCATAACTGTAATTCTCAGTATAATTACTATTAACACCTCCTATACAAGTCATTGACTTTCTGTTTCCTGCATTATCATATTCATATGAAATTGAAAAATCATGGTCATAACCATCTACATTTTCTTTTATCAGTCTGCCTGTATTATCATATTCATAAGAGGTATCATTATTAAAATCATTGCAAATTTCACTTTTACTCGACATATTTCCGTCAAGCCTGTAATTATAAACAAAATGCTCCATTCTTTTGCTGTCTGATTTCCTGATTAAGTCCATTCCTGTTATGAGATTTGCAGCATTGTAGGAATATGTATTGTATGTGTTGTTGCCATAATGAACTGATTTTACATTGTCATTATAATCATAGTAATACTTTACTTTTTGACTTTCAGCATTACTGCTTACATTCACATCATAAACACTGTCTATTCTGTTTTTATTGTCGTAAACATACTTATACTTCTGATAAAGAGTTCCGTTTTTATAATAACTGTCCTCTCTGTCATTTCCTCTTGAATCATAAATTCTGTTGATTTTAAAAGCGTCACTGCCTATTTTTGTAGTCTCGCTTCCAACCAAGCCCTTATTGTTATAAGTATATGTCTTTACAGCATTGCTGTTTGTTTCAGACAGCACTCCTCCTGTCAGTCCGTATGTCCATGAGTTTTCTGCTCCTTCAGCTTTTTCTGTTAGCATTCTGTGAAGACCGTCATAAGTATAAGTTATATTCTTTCCGTTTCTGTCCGTCCTTTTAATCATATCCATATTGCTGTCGTATGTATATGATTCAGAATTACCCAAAGCGTCTGTATACTTTGTTATTCTGTTTAGTACGTCATAGTCATACTTATGAACTTGTGTACCTCCTGCTGTTGAATACTGAATTATATTTCCAACATTGTCATAGACATAATCTGCAGACTGGTCCCCTGTTTCTGTATGTATCACATTCCCCCTGTAATCATATTCATATTTACTTGTTGTTCCTGATGTAACATGCTCACTTTCAAGATTTCCAACTGCATCATAATTGTATATATATTCAGTATAATTCATCTTTCCTGAATTATCAATATAAAAAGGTACTTTTTTCTTTAATATTTGGTCAAGACCGTTATATGTATATTCTGTTGTATTTCCCATACCATCTGTTGATGTTATCATTCTTCCAAGCATATCGTATGATGCATACGTCTTTTTTGCATTGGCAGTATCTGTATCATCTGTTCTTATTTCCGATAATATATTTCCCTTTGAATCATAAGTATAATCCATGGTCAGATATACAGTTCTGTCACTTAGCGTTACAATATGGTTTTGTTCTTTAATGGCATTATCTAACATATCATAAGTATAATAAGTTATGTTTCCTGCCTTATTAATCATTGTATTTCTTCCTAAAACATCTGCTTGAGTTATGTTTGTTATTGCAGCAGAACTACTGTCACCGTTTATCTTTTCAGTCACTTTTAAGCCTGTTGTATTATCTTCATAAGTATAGCTCTTGTTTGATAATACCTTTGTACCTTCTTTAACTATTTCTGATAAAAGCCTGTCTCTGTTATCATATGTATATGAAGTCACAGCCTTACCCTCTTTGTATGTTAAAGGTCTCAGCCTGCTGTCGTATGTATATGTTGACAATACCTGTCCGCCCTTTGTTATTGACGCAGGGTTTCCAAATGAATCATAATCATATATTTCACTGTTTCCGTTTTCATTTGTAACTGTAATTTTATTCTCAGCATAATTGTAAGCTAAGGATACAACAGCTGTTTCAATACCTGATGTATTTGAATCTATATTGGTAACAGGCTCTTTAAAATATGTTACACCTGTAATATCACCAATATTGTTATATGAATATTTAGTAAGGTATCCTGCATAACCTATTGAAATACCGTCTGCAAGTTTGAATAAATCTGTTATTCTTTCATTTGCGTCATATTTACAGTAGGTTTCATATCTTTTTCCGTTATTATCTGATATTGTAACAGAAGTAGGACCTGCCTGATTATTTCTTCCGCTGTCTGGAGCATTATAATCTGTATAGTCATAGCTTACAAATATATAGCTGTTATCTGATGTATAATAGCGAATATGCGAAACTCTTCCTGAATCATAACTTTCTCTTCCGTACTCGGCCTTGCTTTCCAATACACCATTTCTCTTTACAGTAGTCTCTTTAATAGCTTTGTTTACATATAACCCGCTGTTTTCCAATTTATTTTCTTCAACAACATTTGTGTTCCCATTCATTTTTGTTGTTGTTTTTGTACACATACCATAGTAGTCTAATCCTGCAGTTTTAGTACTGGTATCAAGACCGTTGTAATCATATTCATAGCTTACGTTTTTAAGCTCAGTAGCTCCTTGTTTTACAATATTTTTCTTAACATCAAATAATTCTGTATATTCAAAATCTTGTACTGTACGGTTTTTCTCTAATCCCCCCTGATATTTAATATCTGTGATTTTCTGTGGAATATTTGACTTTGTATTACTTAAATAGTAATCTACCATATTCTTTTGTATTAATGTATCTCCTTCATAAATATCAGTAGATGTATTTTGGGATCTTTGATTAAACGTATATATTGTTTTTAAACCATTTTCTTCACTTACTGTTGTTGTGAATGTATACGGATCATCCTTTATAACAATATTACCTATACATTCATTACCCTTGCACAGCCACTTTTTTCCATCATAGTAATAAATACAATTACAATCTCTGGCTGCAAATAATTCATAGAAAATTTCAAAAACACCATCTTTATTTTTTTCTGAACAAAGTCTGCAACTCCATTTCAAACATCCGCAGAAAACATTATAATAAGCTTCTGAATATGTATAACTGCCATTATACATATATGTAACTACTCTTGTTTTTTTATTATCTGCACCAACAGAATAGCGCTTGCTTATACTTGCATACTGATACTCCCCTCTTTGATAGTCTATATACCAGTAATTTTTAGGGTCATTTATATAAGTACCTATTTTGTCTTTAATGCTTTCAAAATCATTTAATTCTACTCTTTGTGTATCTTCATCTTGTCTAATTAATATATCAGGTTTATTATCCCAAATATATTCATAGTAATTTTTTAAACCTGTAGGTACAGTAATTTCAGTAACAAGTGCATTTTTATAATTATCTTTTTCACAAATATTATACTTAAAAGCAGTATTATTACCTTCAGAATCAATAATGTTTATAAGCTCAATCTTTTTATGTCCACCATATTGATTTTGTTTATATGTTATCTTAGTTGTAATGTTATTAGGCATTGTAATTGACTGAACAATAGTATTACTATCAGTGGTCAACTCACTTACAATAATTCTCCTTCCCACAGTATCCTCAATAACCATTCTTGTATCACTACTTGTTTCCCCAACAACCTTTATACTATTTCCAAACCTATTTTCAGTTTTTATCCATCTTCCTCTGATATTAAAATAATTTATGTCTCCATTTTTATGAATAAGATAAAAAGCCGAAGAACTTCCACCCATTTTATTAATATCCTTTTTTAATACTAATTTATCTGTAATACAATTTTTAGGAACAAAATCATTTCCATCAGTCATAAGTTCATAAGTTGCCCCATTTTCTAAAGTGATGTATTGAGGATCATTATTTTCAAAATCACCGTTTAATTCTTTACTGGATAAATATGGTATGTTAAAGCTCCAATTACTTGCAATATTAACTCTTCTATCTATTTCTTTAGCCATATTTGTGGTATTTGAAGTGTATGTAATTGTCAGATCCAAATCCAGTCCGTTTAACCCCGGCAATTTACATATATTTTGACTGTATGCCACGGCACCTGTACATGGGTCTATACTATCACCGATACCCTTTATATAGCTCAAAGCACCCTCTTTAAATGACGCGTCATATCCTACATCAAATGTATCGTCACCAACAGAAAAAGTTGAAATCTTATTTTCTTTAAGACTGTTAATCATTGATTTAATTACAATATCAACATCTTCAGTACTAAAACCCAGTTCTGTATATAGCTGTACTGCATATTCTCTTACACAATACTTCTCTACTATATCCCTGTACTCTGTTTTAACTGCATTCGTTACTCCGTCTCCGTTTTTCTTGTCATTAATAGTTTCAGAAAATTCTTTTCCTATTAACATTGAGAAAATGTAGGCATTAAATACTTCCTCTGCACTATATCCTACAACAGCATACTCCTTAAATTCAGATTTAATATCATCATTAATCAGTTTGCCCTGTTCATAAAACAGATTGCCGTATTCATAAGCAGCCTTTACAGCTTTGCTTTCACTTTCCCATGATATTACCATAGCACGGGCACTTTCAAAGTCAATGTCTAAAGTCTGCATAATAAGAGCATAAGGTATTGAGTGTTCAATATTCAAGCCCTTATTTCCGCACACACTCATAGTGTCATCTCTTACAAAGACATATCTGTTCAGCAAGAACTTCTCTGTCTCATTTAATTCCCTGTAATCCTTCTTATCAGACTTCTGACTTCATCAGGAATATTACTGCTGTCAACCTCATAATCTACAGCAGAAGGAGACACAACTCCGTCACTTACCAATTCCTTTTTATACTCTCTTATTAACTCCATTATGTCAACAATGATTCCGCTTGGAGTAGTTACCTCATCAATAATTCCTGTTTCATCTGTAGTTGTCTCAACTGCAATTTCACTGTGTTCCGGATCAAAAGTACTGCTTTCATCAACTTTATAATCATTCTCATTGCTTATTGTTGTATCTGCCGCTACTGATTCTGTACATAACACAATAACCAGAAGCATTGCCAATTTTTTTATAAATGTTTTCATACTTCTCTTCACCACCCTATTTTTCTTTCAGCACTGAATTTAATTGTGCTGTTTCCGTCTGCTATACCTTCAAAAACAACTGACGTTGCAATTCCTGACCAATCTTTCTCAGAAGGAACAGCTATATTAAATGTTATTTTACCATCGCCTACACTTATATTTTTAATGCTTTTATCTACTGTTCCCATATCAAAAGAGTTGTCTTTGCCTATGTGAACAAATTTAAGTTTCTGAGGGTCATACTCTATAGTATAATTAAATATGTCACTTGCAGGTGCATTTTCCACATTAAACAAATACCTGTATGTCTGCCCCTTTTTTACGCTGACGTTTATTACCTTCGGATCGGCCTTATAATTTATATCTGTTGTTGAAATTGAATATATCTCTGTATTCCCTGACGTAGTATAAATATACATTATCTCATAGTCTCCGTCATAATCGAAGATATATTCCTGTTTGGATGCTGAAAGGGTATCACTTCCGAATACACATCCGTATTGATTTGCTAAAACTATTTTACCATAGTTAGTATTTGCCTTAGCCTGAATTCTTATTTTTCTTTTAGGAGTATTATTGCTTGAACTTGTACTGCTTGATATATTCATTTTTATCTTACCGGCATTTGTAAAACTGTTTCCATAAATTTTTACAGCTTTATCAAACTCAGGTGTTGTACTCTCACACATAGTTATGTCAATACTACCCTTTTCAAAACTCAGCCCTTCTGCTGTAACTCCGCTCATACTCTGCCCCACGGCATAATCAGTCAACTTATCAAAAACACAGTCAACTTCATTAACTACATAATTTTTGTAATCTGACACAACAATTTGATATATTCTTATTGCACCTGACAATGAACGAATATAAATGGTATCATTATCTCCTAAATATGAAAATTTATATGTATTACAGTTGCTTCCAACATCCACTTTTTGCAAATTTCCTTTTGTTTCTAAATCACAGCCATACTTGTCAGTAATTATAAGTTCTCTTTTTAAACTGCTTAAATTTCTGGCCGATATATAAATATTGGATTTTGACCTGACATCAACAGCTATCGACCTGTATTCATCATTACCTACGCCCATCAGGTCTACTGCATTTACAAACTTAAACCCATATTCATTAGTGTCACTGCTGATAACATACTTGGCAGGTTTATCTTCTTTTGCCAATACTCTCATTCCTCTGTCCGACTCAGTATCTGATGTTATCATTTTATCCATAGCCAAGCTTGTAAAATTCCACACTCTTGTTGAATAATCTTCAAGATAAGAATATTTGTATTCATTATAATTTTCAACTATAATTGCATATATTCTTACTGTTCCGTCCACAGCTTTTATTTTTATATTACATCCGCTTTCCTCTCTGTATTTGTAGCAATATCCCTTTGCCTCATTTACAGCTAAGTATTTCGTATCTTTTATAAAATCATTATAAACTCCTAATCTTCTTTCTTGTCCCTCTGAGTTTGTCTGAGCTACAAAATAAACATTGCTTGGTCCGTCAAGACTTATATTTATAAAATTCTTATTTTCATCTGAACTTATTATTAAGTCCATATTTCCCGTATATATTTTACCTTTAACGTCCTTCTGTTTATCTCTGAATTCTACTCCTGCACCCAGAACAAGCCCATTACTGAAATTTTTAGTTTCTGTCAGTTTTGAACCTGCATTCAAAAATTCAGCATCACCAAAATACCACTCTCTTGTTGAGTTTATTGTATGTACTTTTATTATATTATTGTGTGAACCCTGGTCTTTGTAATTTCCGTTTTTCATATCTTCTATAGTTGAAGCTGCAAAACATCTTCCGCTTATAGCGGTATTTTCCTCCGGATTTTCTTCCTGAGGAATAATTTTACTGTTGCCCTCTGATGTTGATACTTCTATAGCAACTACAAAGGATTTATCAACAACCGGCGGATACTCAAAGCTGAATGTCTTGTAACCCATATATGAATCTGTATAATTTTCAACAGACACTTCTTTTAAATTTGCCATATTTCCATCACTGCTTATATATACTTTAAAATTTGAGTTTGGTACAGCAGCATATGTTGTTATTGCCTTTATTTCCATTGGTTTTCCAGTTGTATTATTGTACTTATTTGCATATACAACGCTTGTTTTGTTATTATACGAAACACCTTCAGGGCTTCTTTTATCATATTCAAAAGTTTTTTCATACTTTATGCCCTTCTTTACTCCGCTTACAACACCATAATCATAAAAATAAGGTGTCATTTCATAAGACAAGAAATATCTTCCAAGCATTCTTGGCTCTGAATCTATACTGTTTGGATTTGAATCTACCTGCCTGTTTGCTTTTACAATAAAAGCACCGTCATTTGCAGGTTTGCATTCTCCGAATTTGTTTTTTGAGTAGCTGTCATCCCAGCCTATAATTACAACTCCATTTGCACACTCGGTCCCACTTGAAATTTCACAATTAGGATTATGGTATGCGTCTGTTGCTGAGTTAAAACCGCCGTCAAAATGATCGTATGCAACATAAACTGCTCCATACTGCCTTACCAGTGATTTTAATAAATCAACTCTTTTTTTAATCTCTTCTGTATTTGCATACATACTTATAGAACTTAACTCAATTGTATCAGTAACTATATAATCCTCTTTTTTACAATTTAGCAAAGAATTCATATCAGGAACTTTGCTTAAATCATAAGATAGTGCTTCCTCTGAAACAGGACCGTTCAGTTCATCTCTCATCCAATATGCAGATGCGTCTCTAAAATATGCTGTTTTATTACCTCCATTAAATCCACCATAATTTTTATAAGCATTACTTAAATAATTTTTACATACAGCAAATCTTATATGCTGCTCCGAAAAATTGCACTTACTTGAAAGTCCTTTTTTATATATTGCTGCTTCAAGTGCATTGTTTACACCAAATGCCCATCCTGTCTGTCCTTCGTATGGATTTCCCTGATCCTGTGTACTTATTGGCAAATTACTATCATAAGAAGAAGCAGCAGATAATAAATTTGTTGCTTCCCGGCTTTTTTTATCAGCTTCGGCAGTTTCATTATAACTGTATTTTGATGGTGCCATTGACAGCTTGAATTTATACTCATCACCTTTTAAGTCCCTAATGCTTTCTATATAATCATCGTATGATGTATTATAATAACCTGCCTTATTTTCTTCAGTATTTTCTCCCGGTTTGTTATCATCAGCATAAATATTTGAATTAAATATACAGCTGGTAATTATAACTGACGTCATAAATTTTTTAATTATTCCTTTCATTTTAAAAACTCCTCTCTTTTTAATGTAATTTTATTTTTTAAGTTATAACTAACTTAAATGCTTAATTTAAATAACCAACGGCTAAATATTAAGTAATTT
>CAJKOJ010000045.1 GCA_905201505.1 uncultured Eubacteriales bacterium
ATATTATAAGAACTTTGTTAATAACAGTCAAAAGTCAAGTTCTTAAATACAAAAGGTATCTTACAAATTTAATATAACGATTTATTTAAATCATTATATTAAACATTATTTAGACGGCAGAGGATTTTTCCCTTGCCGTCTTTTTATTATACCACAATTTTTTTTTGCACTCAACATAATATTTATTAAAATTCAAATTTTTAATTTTTTATATATTTTATCCATATTTTTGTAGTTTTTTATCGTAAAAAGTCACTTTATGTTGTAAAAGTATACAAGACCGTGGGACGGTTCCCCGGTCTCGTTTTCCGCTGCAATACAATTCTTGTCTCCCCTTGCCCTCTTTTTCCTTTTCCTCTGCAATACAATTCTTGTTGCCCTTTAACCCTTACTCCTTTTCCTCTGCAATGCAATTCTCGTCTCCCCTTTCTCCTTTTCCTCTGCAATGCAATTCTTGTTTCCCCTTAACCCGTTCTCCTTTTCCTCTGCAATGCAATCCTTGTTTCCCTTTAACCCTTTCTCCTTTTCCTCTGCAATACAATTCTCGTCTCCCTTTAACCCTTTCTCCTTTTCCTCTGCAATGCAATTCTTGTTTCCCCTCTCCCTCTTTCTCTTTTTTTAACAATAAAAAAACTGCCCTGTTTAAATAGAGCAGTTTTTTGTAAGTTTTGTTTAAGTTAATAGTAATGTGCCTGGATAAGTATAAATGTTAGCTTTAATTCAACACTTGTTTTCTTTAACTCCCGCTCCACATTCACAGCATTTAAGTATTCCGCGTTTCAATACAACCCTTGTTTCTCTTTAACCAGCAGAGAATGCGGAAATGTTTAAAGTATATGTTGTTTCAATACAACTCTTGTTTCTCTTTAACTATTGCTACAAAAGAAGTTTATGTTGATGGATTTTCGTTTCAATACAACGCTTGTTTCTCTTTAACACGTAATAGGGAATTATGTTTATGTTAAGGAAAAAAGTTTCAATACAACTCTTGTTTCTCTTTAACACTTTTGGGTGTTGGTAATTCCCAAATTAGTTATTTGTTTCAATACAACTCTTGTTTCTCTTTAACAAATTTTGGGTTTAAATACCCATTAAGTGCTTTCCTGTTTCAATACAACTCTTGTTTCTCTTTAACATAAAAGGTAATATATCTGAACTTAATCTTGGTGTGTTTCAATACAACTCTTGTTTCTCTTTAACCCAGTAAATAAGCCATTTTCAATTTTACTGCATTTTCAGAAAGTGTAGTAAATAAGCCAAAAAATGCAAATAAAACTAATATTTTTCCAAGCTCATTTGCCTTACTTCTATTATATCACATTTAATTTACTTTGCAAGTGTATTTTTGAGACCGGGGGACGGTTCCCGGTATCATTTTTTGTCGCAATATAACCTTTGTTTCTCTTTTACATTACTTGACATTACAATTATCCTGTGTTATTGTTAAATCACAAGAGAGAGCAACCTCAGCGGTTGCTATCCCACATAAGTTTCTTTTTTAATCGTCCTTTATGTGGTAGTGAAGGACGGTTATTTTTTTATGTAAATTATTATTAACAGCAACATTATCAATGAGTAAATATATTTGTTTCTCTTTATATTACTTGACATTACAATTATCCTGTGTTATTATTAAATCACAAGAGGGAGCAACTTCAGCAGTTGCCATCCCATTAGGCTTTTTAGGTTATATAACCGTCTACCGTGCAGGGTAGGCGGTTATTTTCGTATTATGTAAAGAATTATAACTAATAAAGTTAAATATAATGTTTCTTTATCCATAAAATCACCTCCCTTATTAAAAGGTAGGTGAGATAACAACCGCCTGTCATTCCCTCTTGCTTACAATTATTATACAATATTTTACATACATTGTAAATAATATTTTGCACGAGACCATGAGACCAGGGGACGGTTCCCTGGTCTCATTTTTTTGCTGCAATACAATTCTTGTTTCCCTTTAACTTGCCACAAAAAAAGGAGCTTAAAAGCCCCTTTAAAATTTCAATACAACGCTTGTTTCTCTTTAACGCGACTTATTGCTGACAGCAAGAAGAAGAAATTTGATTTCAATACAACGCTTGTTTCTCTTTAACCCAATAAATAAGCCATTTTTTATTTTACTGCTTTTTTCCAAGCGGCATTTATTATATTTATATTATATCACAACTGATTTGTTTTGCAAGTAATTTATTATTACACAACAATTTTGTGCAAAAAAACAATCAATCATTGATACTTTAAAAATAAGCCACTGTTGCTTCAATTACTATACATTGTAGATTATAAATTTATATGTTATACTTAAATAAAAATATATGAAAAAAGGTGTTTATATGAAATGGATTTTGACTTTTATACTTTCTCTTTTTCTCATTGTCCCCGCTTCAGCCTCAGACAACTGGCAGGATAACTGGGGCAATGTAGAGAATATATCAGGAACAGACCGATACATTTGCATAAATTATCTGGATAACAATGACTATCAGTCAGCTGTTGCCGACAGCAGCGGAAACATAATATACGGTCCCGTATATGGACTTCTGTGGGGTACAGATGACCCCGATAGATATGTCTATGGCAGAGATTTTGAAAGTATGGGATTAATAGACAGCAAAGGAAATACCCTTGTTGACTTTGCATACAGCCATTTTGAAAAGATTAAAGGGTATAATGCTTACATTGTGTCTGATACAATAGGAGCCAAATACGGTGTTATTGACGACAGCAGAAAAATTCTAATTAATCCTGAATATGATTATATAAGTCCTGAGTTCAAATGCGAATTGCTTTTGCTTTATATATATGATGATGACTATAATATTAATTTAGGATTTGCCGATGTAAATTTCAATATTGTACTTCCTACTGTTTACAGCACTTATATAGACTTTAACAATTCACTATACGCAGGCATTAAAGATGATAACTCACAGACAGAATACTACAAAATAAGTTCTAACAATAAACCTGAATATATTAACACTGTAGACGGCGAAGCTGTAAGCGTAATTGACAATAACACAATTCAGTACACAAAAAAGGTAAATGGTATAACAAACTTCGGTACTCTTGACAGTAACTTCAACACAGTAATTAATGCTTGCTGGCAGTCTACATACGGACTTGATTTTAAGGACAATTATGCCATAGTACAAAGCGGAAGCACTTCTTCACAATACATAAAGGGTATAGGAGACGTCTATGATGGAAAATACGGTGTTATTAATAAGAATGGAGAAATACTCATACAGCCTGTTTATGACAGTATAATATATTCTGGAAATGATACATTTATTTGTATATCTAACGGCAGAAAACAAGCTATTAACGTCAGGGGAACATTACTTGATATTGAAGCTGACCCCTGGGCTGTTGAAAGCATAAAAATTGCCATAGCAGAAGGTCTTGTACCTGAAACACTTCAGTGCCGTTACAGAGAAAAAATAACAAGAAAAGAATTCAGCCGCCTAGCACTTCAGACTTTCACAGTGCTCAAACATTCATCTCTTAACAATATCTCTGACCTTTCTGATACAGATGTATTCACAGATACTGATGATAAGTATGTAATTGCGGCTTATAAACTTGGTATTGTTAATGGCAGAGGAAACGGCAAATTTGCCCCTGATGAATTTATAACAAGACAGGAAGCGGCTGTTATGCTGTGTAACCTCCTCACTGCATTAAACTATACCCCAAATAAAATAACCCGCACAGACTTTGTAGATAAAGGCTACTTTGCCGACTGGGCAAAGGAAAGCATATATAAAATCAGCAGTATAAAAGATGAAAACGGTATCCCTGTTATGGCAGGCACAGGCGGCGGTAAGTTCTCGCCTTGGTATAACTATGACATACAGCAGGCAATAGCAACCCTTGAGAGAATATATACCTTGTGCAGACAATATTAAACGCAAAAAAAATCCCTGTAACTAAATTGTTACAGGGATTTTACTATCTATAACAAGCTGTATTCTTTATTTATTCTTAATAAAAAACTTTATTTTTTTGATAATTTCAAAATATTTCGGTATAATTTTCTATATTTATGCTAAGAGTATACATATTAACGATTTTATCGTAAATAGTGTTTGACATTATAACAATTTGCAGTTATACTGTGTATAAGTCCTGTACTAAAGGAGGCAAAAAATATGCTATTAATGTTTAAAGTAAAGAATTATACATCTTTTAAAAATGAATCCATATTGGATTTGCGTGCCACGTCTTACGTCCAGCACCCTTCTCATATTATACCTGTGAATAACAAATTGGGGTTGCTTAAAACAACTGCTGTATATGGTGCAAATGCCTCAGGCAAGTCTAATTTGATTTCCGCAATGTTCTTTTTTGAACAATATATCTTTACACAGTTTATAAGCAAAAAAGAATCTGATTTTGAAACAGTAACAAATGATTTAAATATAAAACTTGAACCATTTGAATTAGCTGATAATAAAAACGAAGCATCAGAGTTTGATATAATATTTCTAAATAATGGAAAACAAATACAGTATGGCTTTGAATGTACTTCAAAGGAAGTTTTAAATGAATGGCTGTATATTGATGACAAGAAAGTTTTTGAACGTAACGGCACTGACCTTTCTTTTGGCAGTAAGTACAGTAAAATACTTAGTGCATACAAAAAACTTCCCTCTGAAAGACTTTACATTGCTGTACTTGAATATTTTCTTGACAATGAAGCAAGAAAAATAATTCTCGATGACTTTATTTCTTTCTTCAGCAGCAAGTACAATGTATTTTCAGAAATTTTGTTTGAATCTACCGTTAAAGGTTTGGCAGGAAGTGTCGGTCTTTCTGAAAAACTTGTAATCAATACCACCTACAGAAAAAAAGTAGAATATTATTTACGTCTTATTGATGTTGGTATTAAACGCCTTGATGTGGAAACTGAAACTATAATAAATGAACGTACTGGGAGGAAAAAGAAAGAAAAGATAATTAAAACAGTTCACAATATATATGATGATATGGGTAATATTATCGGTGAGAAAAAATTTGACTTACGTCAGGAATCTACAGGCACACTTCGTTTTCTCGCTTATATTCAAAACATAATTGAAATGGTTAAAAACGGCGGTGTGTTTATTGTAGATGAAATGTCAGCAAGGCTTCATCCATTATTGACAAAACTTATTGTTGATATTTTCTCATCAGCTCAAAACAGCAAAGCTCAGCTGATTTTTACAACTCATGATATTTCCCTGCTTAATAAGGAACAATTCCGCCGTGATGAAGTGGTATTTGTCGATAAAAATGAAAGAGGAGAATCTGTCTTATATGCCCTCTCCGATTTAAAAGTGCGTGAAGATGCCACATTCAGTAAAGATTATCTTCAGGGAAAATACGGTGCAATTCCTATTTTCAATTATGACGAACTTATGGACGGTGATTTAAATGGGTAGAACACAGTTATCACCTAAGCGTCTTTCAGAAACAAAAAGGATTAACATAGGTAAAATTATTATTTTCTGTGAGGGTAAAACCGAAAAATACTATTTTGAATATTTTTCAGAGATTATTAAAAAAAATAAATATACTGACATTGAAATTGTTTTAGAATCTGCTAAAGGAAATGCACAGGCTGTTCTTAATTATGCTGATAACTTTTTAGCTGAAGAACAAAACAACCAAAAATACAGTAACTACGGAAAATATTTAGTATTTGACTGTGATGCTCCACCCAACGTTCAATCAGTTATTCAGCAATCCGGCGTATATAAACTGCTTATAACAAATTACTTATTTGAAACCTGGCTCTTAATGCACTTTGAAGATGTATATGAAAAGCTATCTAAAAGAAAAATATACAGCAGTCTGTCTAAGCATCTTGCCAACTCATATTCAAAAGGCAGTAAAGGCAAAATAAGAGAAATAATACAAAACGGTAATGTCGAAAAGGCAATTGATAATGCAAAAACACTTGAGCAATTCTATAAAGACAAAAATAAAACAGTTTATTCAAATATACAGGATATGAATCCATATACAAGTGTATATGTTTTAATCGAACAGTTTATGGTTGAAATTTCTGCAAACTAATGTTAATCAGCTGTCAAAAGTTTAATATTTTTTTAAAAAAACTTATTATTCTGAAATAAACTATAAAACACACAAATCTTTTATTTTTATTTCATAAACAAAAAACTGCTCCGATAAAAATATTGGAGCAGTTTTTAACACAAATGGTGTGTACTTTAAATCAACGTTTTTTATTTCCTTATCTCGGAAGCTCAATAACAGGCTTATCCTTTTTAGGTCTGTACAATACAAACTTTCTGCCTATTACCTGCACAACCTCTGACCTTGACCTTTCACCGCAGATATGTGCCACATCTCTTACATCTTCAAGACAATTATCAAGAACAGTACACTTAATAAGCTCTCTTGCTTCAAGTGCTTCATTACAGCTTTCCACTACTTCAGGAGTAGCACCGCTTTTTCCTATAGAAACAATTGTATCAATTTTTGTAGCCATTTTCCTTAAAAAAGCCCTTTGTTTACTTGTCATTAGTGCATTCCTCCTTAATGATAGAATTCAAATTCCAAATCATAAATTTTAACAGTGTCGCCTTCTTCTATTCCCTTTTCTTCAAGGGCGGCAATAATACCCTTTTCTCTTAAATACCTTTGGAAAAAGGCAAATCCCTTTTCAGTTTCGATATTTGTATAGCCCATCATCTTTTCTACGCCAATGCCTTCAACCACAAAGTAGTGCTCACTGTACTGCTCAATAGTAAATGGCTCTTTATCAGCCTCAGCCTGTGCTTCAAGCTCAGCAAATTCATCGTATTCCTCTTCAAATATAATATCTTCAGGATAATCCTTAAGAATATCAGCAACAGCCGCAAGCATCTCATCAAGACCTGTATTTGTAGCTGCTGAAATAGGGAATACTTTTACCAAATCTGATTCATACTTAGCCTTAATTTTTTCAAAGTTTTCCTGTGCTTCCGGAATATCCATTTTATTCACAGCAATGACTGTAGGTCTTTCAGAAAGACCTTCCTTGTACTTTTCAAGCTCAGCCTTAATTTTTTCAATATTCTCAATAGGGTCTGTACCCTCAAGTGCAGCTCCGTCAACTACGTGAACAAAAACTTTGGTTCTCTCCACGTGTCTTAAAAACTCGTGGCCTAAACCAATACCCTCGCTTGCACCCTCTATAAGTCCCGGAATATCCGCCATTACAAAGTCATCGCCCCACTTGCTTCTTACAACACCTAAATTAGGTGAAAGAGTAGTGAAATGATAGTTGGCTATCTTTGGATTGGCATTTGTAACCATAGAAAGCAGTGTAGACTTTCCTACATTCGGAAAACCAATTAACCCAACATCAGCAATTAATTTAAGTTCAAGAACAACGTCATATTCCTTTGATGTTCTGCCTCTTTCTGCATATCTAGGAGCCTGCCTTGTCGGTGTAGCAAAGTGCTGATTTCCTTTTCCGCCCTTGCCGCCTTTTATGATTATCTTTTTTTCACCGTTATGAGTTAAGTCAGCCATTATTTTATTTGTAGCCGCTTCTCTTATTATAGTACCTACAGGTACCTTTATTATGACGTTTTCACCGTCAGCACCTGTACAGTTACGCTTGCCTCCGTCTGCTCCGGGAGCAGCCTTAAACATTCTTTTATATCTGAAGTCTAACAGAGTATTAATACCCTCATCAGCCACAAACACAACATCTCCGCCCTTGCCGCCGTCTCCGCCGTCAGGGCCGCCGTTTGTAATATATTTAGCTCTGTAAAAGCTTACTGCACCGTTACCGCCGTTACCGCCTTTAATATGAATTTTAGCTCTGTCTACAAACATATCGTCACTTCCTCTCCATACTGCAAAACAACTTTTTATCTCCACACCTGTTTCTCTTTTAGGTTATGCAAATTTATATTCCACAATGCAGTTGTTGCGGCATATTTAAATATTAACATAACAAACTCATTTATATACCATATTCAATCTGTACTCTGGAATACAAATCTCCATAACCTGATTACTTAAAAAAGACTGACCCAAAAGAAATATCTAGGTCAGTCTACTTAGTTAATTATTAATTACTCAGCTACTGGGTAAACAGAAACCTGCTTCTTGTCCTTACCCTTTCTCTCGTACTTAACTCTTCCATCAACAAGAGCGAATAATGTATCATTACCACCCTTACCAACGTTGATACCTGGATGAATTTTAGTACCTCTCTGAGTGTAAAGAATGTTGCCGGCCTTAACAACCTGACCGTCTGCTCTCTTTGCACCTAATCTCTTAGACTCAGAGTCACGGCCGTTCTTAGTAGAACCAACACCCTTCTTATGAGCAAATAACTGAAGGTTAATTCTTAACATCACTTGCACCTCCTAATCATAAACGACAATTTCGTCTTTATAGCTTTCTTCAATAGATTTGTAACCAAGAACCAAACTTTCCATCAGAAGTTCTGCTTTTCCTTCGTTGTCAAACTGTGATACAGTAAGTACTGCATCTCCTCCGTCAGGCTTACAGTCAAACTCAAAATGAGCTGAAGTAAACATTTCAAGACTGTTGCAGGCATTAAGCAGAAGTATTGATACTGCAGAGCACACAATCGGGTCACCATGATTTAAAACCCTCACTCCGCATATTTTATTCTCGGCATTTCTGATAATATTAATATTTATCATTTCAGCAAAAATCAGCCATTAATTTTTTCAATCTTTAACTGTGTGAAAGGCTGTCTGTGACCATTCTTTTTATGGAAGCCCTTCTTTGGCTTGTACTTGTAAACGATAACTTTCTTAGCCTTACCGTCTCCCATAACAGTTGCCTCAACTGTTGCAGCAGAAGCGTCAGCACCGAACTTAAAGCTGTCACCGTCGCATACAGCTAAAACCTTGTCAAAAGTATACTTTGAATCAGCTTCAACACCTAACTTTTCAACAGTGATGACATCACCCTCAGCTACTTTGTACTGCTTACCACCTGTTTCAATAATTGCGTACATTCCCTTGTACACCTCCTTAAACAAAACTCGCCGAATTTGGTGTGATTACTCATCTTGTAAACCTATTCGTGCGGCATAACAAAAGTATTATATCACAGCACACACCTATTGTCAACTGCTTTTTAAATTATTTACGTTCTCTTTTATTGCTCAATGAAGTTTCAATCTGCGTCTATAACATTATCATTTTTTAAAGCTGACCAAGTTTTGTAAAAACTAAGCTCTTTCTTTAAAATCTTGAGCATAAAACCAATAACAGCAATATCATCTATTTGCCCTATTACCGGTATAAAATCAGGTATCAAATCTATAGGACAAATTACATAAGCAATACATATACCGGTTATTATACCCGTTCTCTTTGATATATGCTTGTACTCACCCTTTGCCCAGTCTGTAAGCATAGCACAAAATGTGCGTATATCTTCTTTACAGTTAACAAGCTGTGGTGTTGTCTCCACAGCCTGCACTAAACATTTTGTAAATTTTTTTACTTTTTCCATACTTATCATAATATCACCGTTTCAGAAAAAATTACTGCTCTTTTGTCAGTTCAAAACTTCCTGATATTTCCTGACCGTCAACACTTACATTTATTTGCTTGCTCTGTGATTCATATCCCGGGCATACAGCCTTTGCAACATAAGACCCTAAAGCAAGCTGTGCTTTTACAGTTCCTTTTCCTATATAATTGTCATTAATATAAATTTCAGCGTCAGAAGGAACAGCACTTAACGTAACTGTACCTGACTGATTAAGCTTTTGAAGCTTAACCCTCAGTGTATTCTGGTCCTCGTCAATAGTAACACTTCCTGTAAACTCAGCATACCCGCTTTTTGACGCTCTTACCTTGTATTCTCCGTATGGCAGGAGAATTGACTGGTCCTCGTCATACTCCTTATCATTGATATAAAGCGTGTAATCATTAACATTTGAATATACTGTCAAAGCACCTGTATTGACAACAACTTTTGACAAGTCAAGCACGTATGTTTCATTGGCTGATATTGTTACCTCTTTTGTAATGTCTGATATATTCTTGCCCTTTACAACTACACTGTGTGTTCCCTCACCTAATGCAACAAAAGGATTTGACACATCAACAGCTGTATCTGTGCCGTCAACAGTAACCTTTGCATTTTTTATATTGTTTATATTTCTCAGCTCCAGACTGCCGTGTCCAAGCTCAATTACAATGCTGTATACCTTATCTACAGTACCATTATTGTATCCTGTAAGCTTTACTGTATCCATAGGGCTTATATTTTCAAGTGTAAGCTGGTTTCCGTTTTTATCCTTGACAGATATTATGTTTTCATCATATTTGTATGATGAATCCTTATGTTCCTTAGCTTCAATGCCGAATTTTACAAGTTTTGCAGTTTTGTTAATTCTTGCACCTGTATCACTGAAACTCCACGCCGCCTCGCAAGGCTTAAGCTCTTTTAAATTTTTATCTTTGTCAAATATATATGTATATATCTCTCCAACATATATATTTTCAACAGTTGTAGCCTTAGGCATAATAGATTTTTCAGTTACGGTCACTGTATTTACAGTATTGTTTTTAAGATTTTTAAACGTAATTGTTGAATTGCCGCTTTCATTTCCTTTATCAACGCCTATTACAACAGCGTCAATATCTGAACCTATTAAATTTGCCTGTGCCTGTCCTGCAATATCATTTGCCGAAAAATTATCTGTTGAAATTTCACCTTCAGAATCAGCCATCATATAGCTGTACACAACAGAAAAACTTCCTATGCCTACAAACATACCCATAACCATTACAAGCGTTATCATAATAGGTGTAACATTTTTCTTTTTTCTTCTGTAATTAGTCAGCTCGTTTTTACTTTTTCCCTTAACCATAATGACACTCCTGTTATTTATCTTATTATAATTAAATTCTTGCTTCCTATATGTTATTTTATATGCAAACGCATTAAATAACAAGACTTTTTTTTAAATTAATTAAATATATTAATTATTGACCGTTATATCGGTATAAAAAAGCATATTTTTTTTGTCACTTTTGCACAAAAGATTAATTTTTATTTGATTTTAGCAAAAAAATTGTTTTAAATTTAACAACATTGTTGTATAATGAAAAGATAGAATTAAATGTTAGGAGGATAACTATGTATAAAATTGTAAAGAAAAAGATGCTTACACCAACAATTTTTGAAATGGAAATTGAAGCACCTCGTGTCGCTAAATCAGCATTGCCCGGTCAGTTTATTATTTTAAGAATTGATGAAAAAGGTGAAAGAATTCCTTTGACTATTTCTGACTATAATGCTGAAAAGGGTACAGTATCTATTGTAACTCAGGCAATCGGAAAATCAACTATGGAGCTTATGACTTATGAGGAAGGCGATTCTATTGCCGATTTTGTTGGTCCTTTGGGCTGTCCAAGTGACCTTTGCAGTGAAACTCCTGAGGAACTTTCAAAAAAGAATATTATCTTTGTTGCAGGCGGTGTCGGTACTGCTCCTATTTATCCCCAGGTTAAATGGCTTAAACAGCACGGTATCAAGGCAGACGTACTTATTGGTGCAAGAAACAAAGATTTACTTATATTAGTTGACGAAATGAAAGAGGTTGCAGAGAACGTATACATAGCAACTGATGACGGTACAGCTGGCTTTGCAGGCAGAGCTACAGATTTGCTTGAAGACCTTGTTAAAAATCAGGGCAAGGAATATAACCACGCTGTTGTAATCGGACCAATGATAATGATGAAGTTTACTTCAATGGCTACTAAGGCTTTAGGTATTCCTACCATTGTCAGCCTTAACCCTATTATGGTTGACGGTACAGGTATGTGCGGTGCCTGTCGTGTAGTAGTAGACGGCGAAGTTAAATTTGCCTGTGTTGACGGTCCTGAATTTGACGGACACAAGGTAGATTTTGATGGAGCTATGAGACGCCAGACTATGTATAAGACAGAAGAAGGTCAGGCTAAGCTTAAATTTGAAGAAGGCAGCACTCACAAAAACGGAGGCTGTGGTTGCGGAGGTGACAAGTAATGGCTATTAATTATACAAAGGTGCCTGTAAGAGAACAGGACCCAAAGGTAAGAGCGGCTAATTTTGAAGAAGTATGTCTTGGTTATAATGCAGAAGAAGCTGTAATAGAAGCACAGAGATGTCTTACTTGCAAGAATCCTATGTGTGTTAAGGGCTGTCCTGTTAATATTGATATTCCGGGCTTTATAAGCCATTTAAAGGAAAAGGATTTTGAAGGTGCAGCAAAGGAAATTGCTAAATACTCAGCTCTTCCTGCTGTATGCGGCAGAGTATGTCCTCAGGAAAGCCAGTGCGAAGGCAAGTGTGTATTAGGCAACAAAGGTGATGCGGTATCTATCGGTAAACTTGAAAGATTTACTGCTGACTGGGCTAGAGAAAATGACATTGACTTATCAGCCAAAGAAGCTCCTAACGGCAAAAAGGTTGCTGTTATCGGTGCAGGTCCTGCAGGTCTTACTTGTGCAGGCGACCTCGCAAAGAAAGGCTATGATGTAACAATATTCGAGGCTCTTCATAAGGCAGGCGGCGTATTGAGTTATGGTATACCTGAATTCAGACTGCCTAAGAACTCAGTTGTTATGCACGAGGTAGAAAACATTAAAAAACTTGGTGTTAAAATTGAAACAAATGTTATTATAGGTAAAACTGTATCAATTGACCAGCTTTTAAATGATGAAGGCTTTGATGCTGTATTTATCGGTTCAGGTGCAGGACTTCCTAAGTTTATGAATATCCCTGGCGAAACAGCTATGGGTGTTGTTTCAGCCAATGAATACCTTACAAGAGTTAATCTTATGAGAGCTTTTGATGAGGAATATGATACACCTGTAAGAACAGGCAAAAAGGTTGCTGTTGTCGGCGGCGGTAATGTAGCTATGGATGCTGTAAGAACTGCATTAAGACTTGGTGCAGAGGCACATATAGTATACAGAAGAAGTGAAGCAGAGCTTCCTGCAAGAGCAGAAGAAATACATCACGCAAAAGAAGAAGGCGTTATTTTTGACACACTTACAAACCCTGTTGAAATACTTGTAAACGACGAGGGCTGGGTATGCGGTATGAAATGTGTCAGAATGGAACTTGGCGAACCTGATGAAAGCGGCAGAAGACGTCCTGTTGAAATTCCAAATTCTGAATTTGTAATGGATGTAGATATGGTTGTAATGAGTCTTGGTACATCTCCTAATCCTCTTATTAGTTCTACTACTCCTGGTCTTGATGTAAACAAGAGAAAATGTATTGTTGCTGAAGAAGATACAGGCTTAACTTCAAAAGAAGGAGTTTATGCAGGCGGTGATGCAGTTACAGGTGCTGCTACAGTTATTCTTGCAATGGGTGCAGGCAAAAACGCAGCTGCTGCAATTGACAACTATTTAAATAAATAAATTTTAAAAATATATCAATATTACGTATCCGATAGCTATCGGATACGTTTTCATTTTGTAATATAATGTCAAAAAATGTCTCATAATTAATTATTACATTTTTATTACCAATATTGACAAATTTTCCCATTTTTGTTAAAATAAAAACATAATAATTTTAAATAAAATTTAGGGAGGGATAATATGAAATCTACAGGTATTGTTAGAAAAATAGATTCATTGGGAAGAATGGTACTTCCAAGTGAATTAAGAGCAAACTTTAATCTTAAAGAAGGCGACTCGCTGGAAATTTTTACAAACAATGATATGATAGTCCTTAAAAAGTATGTGCCTGCCGATATATTCACAGGTGAAATGGATAACCTTGTTGAATATAGGGGTAAAAAGGTATCTGTCAGCACAATTAAAGAACTTGCAAGAATTGCAGGCTTATCAGTAAATGAAAACAATTTATAAGATACTTATCATACAGGACATAACAATGTCAATTAAGGGGGAATAAAAATATGGGTATGAGAGTAGGCTTAGGCTATGATGTACATAAACTAGCTGAAAATCGCAAATTAATATTAGGCGGAGTTGAAATCCCCTATGAAAAAGGACTTTTAGGACATTCTGATGCAGATGTACTTGTACATGCTATTATGGATGCACTGTTAGGAGCAGGTAAACTGGGCGATATTGGTGTACTCTTTCCCGATACAGACCCTAAATACAAAGGAATTTCAAGTATAACACTGCTTAAATATGTTAATGATGAAATTTCAAAAAAGGGAATACATATTATAAATATTGATTCCATTATCGTAGCCCAAAAGCCTAAAATGAGACCTTATATTCCCGAAATGGAAAAAAATATTGCCGCCGCTCTTAATATCAATATTGACGATATAAATATTAAAGCTACTACTGAAGAAGAGCTTGGATTTACAGGCAGCGGCGAAGGCATTTCATCTAAGGCTGTTTGCCTGATTGAAATTTAATTATACTAATATTTTACACAAAACAAAAACAAATTACCATAACATAAGTTTCATAAAATCAGTTTTTGTTTTGCAATATAAAAAAATAAACAGTTTATAAAAAAAGTTAGTGCAGATTTCTGCACTAACCTTTTTTTATTGATTTACAAGTAATGAAACACCTGCAGCAGCAAGTAAGAGATAGATTACAAAGAAAATAATACCTATTACAAACATTGCCAAACCGGCTCTGTCCCATGTTCTCTGTGTTGTATTAAATTCCTCTACAGTATTAAACATACCGCTGTTCCATGCCCACTTTTTGGCAAAAGCACCGCATATAAATATCCATATAAGCCCGAAAAATGGAATAAGACTTAACAAAGTTAAATATGCCTTATTACCTATGCCATACGGTATCGCAAACATAAAAGCACCCCAGCTCCAACCAAATTTTGGTTCTTCATTCATAAAAAGACCTCCCTTTCTCAATAACATATTTATTTACACCCTTATATTACCATATATCTGCATTAACTTCAACAAAAATATTAATTTTTTATTATTTTTTTATGAAATTTTCCTTTATACGTCATTATTCTACTTTAATCATACAGTGCAAACTAAATATACCCGAATACTCAACAACATTTAAACTAATTTATACAAATTAATTGCATTACACCCTAATTTGATGTATAATTTTCACTATACAAAATATATTTTCTATAATTATACTCAAGGAGGGGTAGCGTATTGGACTTAGGAGATTTTTTATTACAATATAAAACAAAAAATAATTTAAGTTACCGTAAATTCGCAATGTTAATAGGTATTAATGAAAACAGCCTCCTTAGAATAATTAACAAAAAAGTTAAGCCATCAGGAAAAACCTGTATGAAAGTCTCCAGACTTACAGGAATAAGCTTTTCTGAAGTTATCGATATGAGAGAATCAAATACATAGTCCTATTTAAACTTGAACATATAAATTTTTATATATTATACTTTATA
>CAJKOJ010000046.1 GCA_905201505.1 uncultured Eubacteriales bacterium
TACGGTCAACCTGAACCTCGGCTGCCCGTCGGGCACAGTGGCGGCAAGAGGGCGCGGCGCCGGATTCCTTGCGATGCCGGACGAGCTGGATCATTTTCTGGAAGAGATTTTTGAAAAATGTCCGCTCCGGATCTCCATCAAGACACGGATCGGAAAAGAGAACCCTGCAGAATGGGAGCGGCTGCTTGCCATATATGAAAAATATCCGTTAGAAGAACTGATCGTACACCCGAGGGTGCAGACCGATTTTTATAAGAACCGGGTCAATCTGGAGGCATTTGCACGGGCAGAGAAAAACAGCAGACATTCGCTCTGTTATAATGGCGACATTGTGGACGCAGCGTCCGCGGCGCACATCCGGGAGGGCTTTCCGTCGGTGGATAAGTTCATGATCGGCCGGGGACTGATAAAGCACCCCTGGCTTCTGGAGGAACTTTCCGGCGGCAGACAGGAAAAGCAGGAGCGAAAAGAGCGGTTTTTCCGGTTTCACAATGCGATCCTGGAGGGATACCGGCAGCAGATGTCCGGGGACAAAAATACCTTATTTAAGATGAAGGAACTGTGGGCGTACTGGGGAGAGAACTTTGCGGATGCGGACCAGCGTCTAAAAAAAATCCGAAAATGTGAGCGGGTTGCTGAGTATGAATGTCTGGTGGACGCGCTGTTTCGTGAAAAAGAGCTGTGCGTGTAGGAAAAGAGTGGGGTATGCGGCAATAGATTTGTGTGATATAACAAAAAAGAAGCTTTCCAATCTGTAACATTTATATAAAAAGACGAAAGGGACTTTTTATTTGCTGTAAAAAGTATTATACTGTACTCCGTAGTATGCTTCATGAGAACGATAGGGGAATTGGGGAAGAGGTTTTAAAGAGGGTATATGGAAAGCTATACGTTAGAGGAGAAAGTGCTTCGCAAGGTCATGCGGAATATTCCGATGGGACTGATTGTGAGCAAAGAGGGATTTCGGCGCAAGATTTACTATGTCAACGACACGGCGTGTGAGATTATGGGATACACGCGGGAAGAGTATATCAGAAAGATGCAGGACGGATGGACGGATCTGATGGATGTCGATCTGCGGGAGGTCATCCGCGAGCACAATGAACAGATTCGTGCCGGGACGCCGTTTGAGGTGCTCTCAAGACCGCAGACGAAGAACGGTGGTTACAAGTGGATATTAAGCAGGGTGAATGTGCAGATGCAGGAGGGACCGCTCTGCTATGTCAGCTTTATGGATGTTACCGACCGGATGGAGCGGGAGGAACTGTGCCGGCAGGAGAACGAGGTGCTCAGGGAGCAGGCGATGCAGGACTCCTTTACGAAGCTTCTAAACCGCGGCGCGCTGGAGAAGCATGTCTGCGAGGCGCTTCAGGAGAGAGGCGGCGATGAGGAGGATGCATTCATTCTTCTGGATGTCGATAATTTTAAGCAGATCAATGACATTTACGGTCACGGAGTCGGGGATATGATTCTGATGCGGATGGCGGGAATCTTAAACGAAGTGTTTGGAGACCATTCCTGTATCGGCAGGATGGGCGGCGATGAATTTGCTGTTTTCCTCAGAGACATCGGCGACCGGAGAGAGATTGAAGAGAAGATTCAAAAGCTTCTTACGGAGGTACGCGCCGAAAAAGAACGGATGCACCTGAGCAAGGAACCGACAGCCAGTGTCGGCGTTGCATTTGTGCCGGAATCGGGAAGCACGTTCGTGGATGTGTACCGGGCGGCGGATCAGGCGCTGTATCACGTGAAGAACTCGACGAAGAATGGAATGGCGTTCTATGATTTTGTATAATTTTTCCTATTGAAAAAAATCATCATATACTGTAAGATTAAGATGTTATATGACTGACGGAACAAGTGGAAGAACCACATGGAGTATAACGTATCTAATGCCGACCGTCTGGGCGAATGTACCCGGGCAGTCGGCTTGTTTTGAATCAGGGGCTTTTTATCGGAAAAGTACCCGGGATTCCCATCTCTAAGACAAAAGATGCTTTGGTTCAAAAAGCATAAAATACCCACTGAGAGTAAGACAAGACAAACATGCCTGGCAACAAAACTTGATATTGACAGGGAAAAGTGTGCTGTGCTATAGTCGTAAAGGTTAGCCGCAACTAACTAATATCATGTTTTGGCAATGCTGCCTGCGGGCAGGGAACATAATCACATTACAAAGTAAGCAGGAGGAAGAATCATGCAGAATGAATGGAGAGGCTTTCAGCGGGGAAGCTGGGAGGAAGAGATCAATGTCAGAGATTTTATTCAGAAGAATTATAATCCTTATGACGGAGACGACTCCTTTCTTGCAGGACCAACTAAGGCCACTACAGAGCTTTGGGATCAGGTAATGGATCTTTCTAAAAAAGAAAGAGAAGCCGGCGGTGTCCTTGATATGGATACTAAAATTATTTCAACTATTACCTCACACGGTGCTGGATATTTAGATAAAAATAAAGAAAAAATTGTAGGCGTCCAGACAGACAAGCCATTTAAGCGTTCTTTACAGCCTTACGGCGGTATCAGAATGGCAGTCAAGGCATGTAAGGACAATGGATATGACGTTGACCCTGAAATCGTTGAATTTTTTACAACTCATAGAAAAACTCACAATGCAGGTGTATTTGATGCATATACAGATGAAATGAGAGCTTGCCGTTCAAGTCACATCATAACAGGTCTTCCTGATGCTTACGGCAGAGGAAGAATAATAGGTGACTACAGAAGAATTGCTCTTTATGGTGTAGATAAGCTTATTGAGGATAAGATTAATCAGAAAAACACTACAAGAGTAACAATGACATCTGATGTTATCAGAAACAGAGAAGAGCTTTCAGAGCAAATTAGAGCTTTACAGGATTTAAAGAAGCTTGGCGAAATTTATGGCTATGATATTTCAAGACCTGCAGAAAATGTACAGGAAGCTATTCAGTGGCTTTACTTTGGTTATCTTGCAGCTGTAAAGGAACAGAACGGTGCAGCAATGTCACTTGGAAGAACTTCTACTTTTGTTGATATTTATGCTGAAAGAGACTTAAAGAACGGTACATTTACAGAAGAAGAAATTCAGGAATTTGTTGATCACTTCATTATGAAGTTAAGACTTGTTAAATTTGCAAGAACACCTGAATATAATGCTTTATTCTCAGGTGACCCAACATGGGTAACAGAATCTATTGGTGGTGTAGGTATTGACGGAAGACATATGGTTACAAAGATGAGTTTCAGATACCTTCACACTTTACAGAATTTAGGTACAGCTCCTGAGCCAAACTTAACAGTTCTTTGGTCAACAAGACTTCCTATGAACTTTAAGAGATTTTGTGCAAAGTCTTCAATTGAATCCTCATCAATTCAATATGAAAATGATGATCTTATGAGAGTTACTCATGGTGATGACTATGCCATTGCCTGCTGTGTATCTTCTATGAGAATTGGTAAAGAAATGCAGTTCTTCGGTGCAAGAGCTAACCTTGCTAAGTGTCTTCTTTACGCTATTAACGGCGGTGTAGATGAAATTACTAAAAAGCAGGTAGGTCCTAAGTACAGACCAATCACATCAGAATATCTTGATTATGATGAAGTACTTGATAGATATAAGGATATGATGAAGTGGCTTGCAACTGTATATGTAAATGCCCTTAACATTATTCACTATATGCATGACAAGTACTGCTATGAAAAACTTCAGATGGCTTTACATGATAAAGACGTAACTCGTTGGTTTGCAACAGGTATTGCCGGTCTTTCAGTTGTTGCTGATTCCCTTTCAGCTATTAAATACGCTAAAGTAAAGGCTATCAGAGATGAAGACGGAATAGTTGTTGATTATGAAGTAGAGGGAGATTTCCCTAAATACGGAAATGACGATGACAGAGTAGATGCAATCGCCGCTGAACTTGTTCACACATTTATGCAGTATGTTAAGTGTAACCACACATACAGAGAGGGTATTCCTACAACCTCTATTCTTACTATTACTTCTAATGTAGTATATGGTAAAAATACAGGCTCAACACCTGACGGCAGAAAGGCAGGTCAGCCATTTGCTCCTGGTGCTAACCCAATGCATCATCGTGACAGCCACGGTGCAGTTGCTTCACTTTCATCTGTATCAAAGCTTCCTTTCAGAGATGCACAGGATGGTATTTCAAATACTTTCTCAATAATACCTAATGCTCTTGGTAAAGATGCAACTGTATTTGCAGGTGATTTAGAAGTTGACTTAGATCTTAATGAAGATAAGTAAGAACTTCATATAAAAGGGTGATTTAATGGAGAACAAAAAAATTGATGACTTAGTGGCTATGATTGACAGCTTTATGTCAAATGACGGAGGTCATATGAACGTAACAGTCAATAACGACGGCGAAATTGAAACGGACGAAGAATATATCGATAAAGACGTTGTGACATTAGGCTGTCTTGATTGTGCCGATAATATGGCTTGCTCTGTACCGACACTCTTTGAAGGTATGGACAGAGAAGATAATGAAAAATAAAAGAGTATATGAATAAGAGAAATTTTTAAACAAGGAGGAAATTTACTATGGCTAACGAACAGCAGATTGATAATTTGGTATCTATCCTTGACGGCTATGCTGAAAAAGGCGGACACCACTTAAATGTAAACGTATTTACAAAGGAAACATTACTTGATGCACAGGCTCATCCTGAAAAGTATCCACAGCTTACTGTAAGAGTTTCAGGCTATGCTGTAAACTTTAATAAGCTTACAAAGGAACAGCAGGATGAAGTTATTTCAAGAACATTCCACGATAATATTTAATTATTAAAAGGCGGTTTACTAACCGCCTTTTTTGGTTTATACTATAATTATATTTTATGTTTGTAAAAAAATCATAATTGGAGGAATTAGCTATGAAGGGAAATATACATTCAGTAGAAAGCTTTGGCAGTGTTGACGGACCCGGTATACGTTTTGTTGTATTTTTTAAAGGCTGTCCAATGAGATGTAAATACTGCCATAACCCTGATACATGGTCAGCTGAAGGCGGTACAGAAATGACTGTTGAAGAAATTATTGATTCATATAACAGAAACAAAGCTTTTTATAAAAACGGAGGTATCACTGCTACAGGCGGCGAACCTCTTATGCAAATGGATTTTGTTATTGAACTGTTTAAAAAGTGCAAGGAAGAAAATATACACACTTGTCTTGATACTTCAGGAATTACATTTAACCCCGGCAATACTGCAAAATTTGATGAACTTATTAAATACACAGACCTTATAATGCTTGACATCAAGCATATTGATCCCACAGAACATATTAACCTGACTGCACAGAAAAATGATAATATACTTGAATTTGCAAGATACCTTGATAAAAACAATATACCAATGTGGATAAGGCACGTTGTTGTACCAACTATAACAGACAACGAAGAATACCTCTTTAAGCTGGGGGAATTTATAGGCTCCCTAAAAAATGTTAAAGCACTGGACGTTCTTCCTTATCATACAATGGGAGTTAAAAAATATGAAGCCTTAGGTATGGAATATCCTCTTAAAGGTATTGAACCTATGGATAAATCAAAGGCTGTAGAATGTAAGAAAATAATACTAAACGGTGTAAGAAAGGCTAGAAATAAGAAATAATGGAAAACTTTATTATAAATTACTTTAAAACACTTGATATAGAAATAGACAAAGAAAAGGCTAAACAGTTTATAACATACAAAAATATACTTGTAGAGTGGAACAAAGTTATGAACTTAACAGGTATTACAGAAGATAAAGAAGTTGTCATAAAACATTTTGCTGACAGTATTACCGCACTTAATATATATGATTTTAAAAATAAAAGTATAATTGATGTAGGTACAGGTGCCGGATTTCCCGGTTTACCGCTTAAAATTGCAGAACCTACTATAAAACTTACACTTTTAGATTCTCTTACAAAAAGACTTAACTTTCTGGAGGAAGTCTGTAATAATATAAATATTGCAGCCGAATTTGTACACGGAAGGGCAGAGGAACTTGGAAAAGATGAAAACTACAGAGAAAAATTTGATATAGCTGCATCAAGAGCTGTTGCCCCTCTTAATGTCCTTGCAGAATATGACTTGCCGTTTGTTAAAGTTGGAGGGGCTATGATAGCCTTAAAGGGACCAGCTGCTTATGAGGAAATAGAAGAGGCAAAAAACGCAGTAGAAGAATTAGGCGGTCAAATAGAAAAGACAGAAGAAGTCCTTCTGCCTCAAACAGATTTAAAACATACAATTGTAATTATAAGAAAAATAAACCCTACACCGGAGAAATATCCAAGACGTGCTAAAAAAATTGAACGAAGTCCTTTATAAAATTTAAGTGGTAAACCCACTTAAATTTTATAAATTGACTATTAAATATTCTTTTAATAAAGATTTATTTGTGTTTTTCCATAACATAATTAGTTAAAAATACTCCACCACGTTCAACTTGCTGTTCTTTTACCTTCTTATACCCTCTGTTTTCAAAAAATGGTTTTGCAGTAACAGAAGCATGGGTAACTATTTTGTCAGTATCAACTGATTGCTCCAATTTATTGCATATTATTGTTGCTATTCCCTGTCCTTGATAGTCTTTATGAACAAACAACCTGTCAAGATAACCTGTTTTATCAATATCACCAAATCCTGTGATAATACCATCTTTAATAGCTACCAAGCTATAATGCTCCAGCAAAGATTGATTCCATTTTCTCAGGTCTTCTTTACCTGTTGCCCAAACATTCAACTGTTCCTCGTTATAATCTCCAGCATTAATTGTGTGAACTGTATTGTAAAAAAGCTGCAAAATTTCCATACAATCTGCTGATTTATATCTGCGAATATACATACAACTTTACTCCTATATATAGTGATTTATAAACACATTAATCTAAATTATACCACATCAACATACCATTAAAATAATATTGTACTTAATAAAAAAGCAGCCCCGAAGACCGCCTTAAAAATTAACCTTATTTTAAACTTTATTTCATAGATAAAAACTATAATTTAAAAATCCTGTGCATTCAGCTTCGACAGTAGCTTCCAAACGTTACTGACAACTCTGACTCAAATCAAGCAACCTCACAACACATGAGAAGTACCGCTTAGTGCTGCTTCCTTCCGGATCTGACACGGTTCACAGGTTCCCATTGTGCAAGACTCAATCGTCAACATCAGAAATTGACAGGCTGACTTCACAAACTAAAGCCTCAGACTGAACATAATCTCTGCTAAAGCGGATTGCAGACTACAGGGCACCGCTACCTCCCCGACTAGCACAGGACTATTCTATTGTACTATTTATTTATATAAAAGTCAATTAATTTTTAATTAAGATTATCACCAAAGCTCAACAAAAAGTGATCAGCTGCTTTCTTAGTTTCATGCCATTTATTTCTGCTTCCTTCATCATAAACAGCTGTTACTCTCATTCCAACAGATTTTGCGGATTTTATTCCTTTTATAATATCCTCGTAGACAACACATTTTTCAGGTCTTATACCCATTTTCTCTGCACACATCAAATACATATCAGGAAAGTCTTTATTTCTTGCACCGCTCGTACCGTCTACAAAAGCGTCAAACCAGTTCACAATTCCTTCGCGTTCAAGGACAGGCAAATAAAACTCAGGGTTTGAAGCAGTTGCAAGTCCTATTTTAAAACCCTTATTTCTATACCCGGCAATATATTCTCTGGCAAAAGGCTTCAGTTTAACATTATTTGCATATTCATAAAGAGCATGAACATTCCACTCTGCCATAATATCTTCTATAGTTTCAGGCAAATTGTAGGTTTCCTTAGTATAAACCGCACCGCTTACAAAACTCATTGTGCTTATATTTTCAACATAATCCTCAGGAACACTCATTCCCCTTGCTTTAAAAAAGTCTTCATCTACTTTCTTCCAGACGTATGTACTATCAGCTATTGTCCCATCAAAGTCAAAAATTACACCTTTCATAACAAATATATCCTTTCTCTAATTTACAGGTGTGTATTCTTTATCTTTCCAATACCACCAATTCAATTTCTCTTTATCATATACTTCATTTTCCGCATAATAAACAGCCAGCCTGTATACGTAAAGCACACAACGGTCAATTTTTACACCTTGCTTTTCACAATCCATTAAATACAGCTTATCAGGATGTTTTCCCTTTAAATCTTCGACAAAATTAATGCCAATATTTATTAAGTGCTCTTTCATATTTTTGCCCACACCGGGTATTTCCAATAAATCTCTCATAATTATCTAAACCTTTTAAAAAAATCTTTCATTATCCTTGCACACGCTTCTTGCCTAACACCTTCTGTAATTTCCACCTGGTGGTTAAATCTACCGTCCTGCAATAAATTGTAAACGGAACCAACACAGCCTGCCTTAGGATTCCTTGTTCCAAAGACAACTTCTTTTACTCTTGCCTGTAATATTGCTCCCGCACACATAGGACAAGGCTCAACCGTAACAAACAATGTACAATCTTCAAGCCTCCAGTCACCCATAAAATTGCAGGCCTCGTTTATAGCTATTATTTCAGCATGGGCAAGAACATTTCCCTTAGTTACTCTTAAATTGCAACCTTTTCCTATAACCTCATTATTATAAACTATTATACAGCCAATGGGAACTTCATTGCTATTATAGGCAATTTGTGCTTGTTCCAGTGCTAAGTCCATATACTTTTCATAATCCATACTCTTATTCCTCACAATATGTTTTCATATACTGCTCACACTCATACCATTCTGACACAAAAGAAGTACCCTTTGCAGCAAATATGGAACTTGAAGGATTTTCTTTATCTGCACCTTTATTGTAAGCTCTTTCTTCAACCACTCTGTTTTTAATAGCTTCATCGCATATTTTGTAACTGTCGAAAACCATATTTATGGAGCCTGTTCCCTTTGTGAATGCTAAAAATTCACTGCTGTAATCCATAAACTCCTCAACAGGTCCGTATCCCTTTATATAAACTTCATCGCCTTTTTGCAAAGGGGGCTTAAAACTTCCTCTTTTCCTCTGTATATCGGACATAATTCTTCCTGTATAATCTGATTTTGTATATATTTCAAAACTGTAATAGGGTTCTAATAGCAAATTTTCCGCTTTTTCAAGTCCCTGTCTAATTGCTCTGTATGTTGCTTCCCTAAAATCCCCAGGACTTGTATGCTTTAAATTATCCTTGCCGTCTGTTAACACAATATGTACATCTGTTAAAGGACTTCCCGTCATTATACCGATATGCGTTTTTTCATAAATATGCTTTTCTATTAGCTTATGCCAGTGTACAGGCAATCTTTCCTTATCACACTGAGATTCAAAAGTTATACCGCTGCCACGTTCACCGGGCTCTAATCTAAACCTTACCTCCGCATAATGCCTCATAGGTTCATAATGCCCATATCCTATTACAGACTTGGCGATAGTCTCCCTATACTGCACTTTAGGAGGCTTAAAAGCAATATCTGTATTAAATCTTGCCTTAAATTCACACTGCAAAACTTCAAGCTGTATTTTACCCATAACAAATATAAGTATTTCTTCTGTCTCATTATTAAAATGTACAGAGAGAGATGGTTCTTCACTTTCTATCAATTTAAAATTCTTCATCACAGTATGTACATCTGTGTTGTCTTTTATTATTACACCGGCTTCAAGAGCAGACTGCAGATAATATTTTTTATTTCCTAACTTATCATTATTTTTTGTTATAACACTACCGCAAACAGGAGTTTTTAAACCTGTTACAGCAAATATATCTCCTGCCTTTGCTGTCTTCGCATTTTCATATTTTACACCATTGTAGAAACGTATTTCATTAATTTTTTCCTTTTCACCAAAAAGAAGCTCGTCCTTTACTTTAATACAGCCTTTTAAACATTTTATAAATGTCAGTCTGCTGTCTTTATTTCTTATTTTATATACTATTCCCTCAAATTCAGCATTTTCATCATACTCTGTATAAGTTAGTTTGTCAAAAACTTTAAGAAATGTTTTTATACTATCTGAATTTAAAGCAGAGCCATAACATACCGGATATAGTTTTCTCTTCTTTACAAGCTCTGATACAATCTTTTCAACATCAGATTTTTCATATTTACCGTCTAAAAACTTTTCAAGAAACTCCTCATCTCTTTCTGCAGCAGCCTCAGCACAGTCATCAATTTTGTAAACATCTGCAATGTCTTCTGTAAGTCTTAACTTTACTTCACTTAATACTCTATCTAACTCAAAACCATCCATATCTGTTTTATTTATAAATATAAATGTTGGTATATTATAACTTTCAAGCAGCCTGAAAAGGGTGGAGGTATGACTTTGTACACCGGCAGGTCCGTTTATAAGCAATATTGCATAATCAAGAGCCATTAGTGAACGCTCTGCTTCAGGGGAAAAATCAATATGTCCCGGGGTATCTATAAAATAATAAGTATTATCATTATACTCAAACTGAGCCTGGTCAGCAAAAACAGTTATGCCTCTCGCTCTTTCTATTTCATTTATATCTAAATTTGATGTCTTATTATTAACTTGTCCCAAATTACGCACTTTTCCTGTTATATATAAAAGCTGGTCAGACAATGTAGTTTTTCCTGCATCAACATGAGCAAGTATACCTATTGTTTTCTTCATATTAATCCCCTCAGCTTTTAAAATATTTATAAACCGGATATATAGCTTTAAATCCTTTAAAGACAGTATCAACAAGCTTATGAGAATAAAAATCCATATTGTCATAATTCTCATATCTTACATAGGTTATCCACTTTTTCTGTGCCCACTTATTGATATATGGGTCTAATTCCTTATTAAATACCCTTTTGTAGTCTTCACCCTCAAGCTGAAAAATCTTCTGTCTGTCAGCCAGTTTAAGCATTCTTACACAACCTGCAGGGTCAGCATTTATTTTTGCTCTGAAGTTTTCCATTACTTTAGGATTATCCCCAAAGAAAAACCCATATCTCCACCAATCAGCAGACATTTCAAAAAAGAATCCGGGAGCATCGTGAGGTATACTTCCTCTGCTGAATTCATTTTTAAAGAAGAACCACTTACAAAGCTTATATGGAGCCTTATTCTTGGAAAATCTTATATCTCTGTTTGCCCTTGAAACCCTTGGCTTTTCTGTAAATTCACTGTCAAGTTTGTTCATCTTCTCCCAAAGTTCATTTGCAAATGCAACAGTAGGATTATGGACATTCTCTGCATATATTTCCTTATGCTCCTGAAACCATGATTTATTATTATTAAATTTAATACCTACCAAATATTCATTTGTATATTCGTTAAACCCATTAAATCCCATTAAATCATCCTATCTTATAAATGAGCCTCCCTTTAAGGAGGCCCATAATTATTCATACTATTTTTTTATAACCTGTTCTCTTACTAAAGTATCCCCGACAGAATTCTTTCCTATACCACCTTTGCCACACCAATAATTGCTTTCACTTGAAAGAGGTTTTTCACTTGCATTGGTATACTCTGTATTTTGTGTAAGTGTTCCTACTACATCAGGCTCACCGCCGTTTGCAGAATAAACCCCCTCCACATCATAATTATACTCATCAGGTTTGTCGCTGTAAAGTCTAACATTACAACCGCCATTGTCATAAGCAGTAACATTAACAAGTTTAAGAGCTGGATTAGAATTTGTTGTTATACCGTTGTTACCGTTGCCATAAGCCTTACAATTAATTAATGTATGCTGCACTGCAACATTTTCACCACCGCACTTAAATCCATTATTTCCGCCTGCATTATAAGGAGTTTCTGTACCATCCTCATTTAATCTCCAGCCGTTTCTGTAAGATTCACAGTTTTCAAGAGTTACAGCACCTATCGCCCCTGTATTTACTTTAGTATATAAATCCCAGCCGTCGTCAACATTGTGATGTGACTTACAGCCTCTGAACACATTGCCTGCACCCACAGTAAGTTTTGCACCAAAACCGTCAGCATTAATCATTGACGGATCACAGTTATTATATGACTCACAGTTAAGAATTAAATTATATGATGGCCAAGAATTAAAGTCAGGCTGAATTTTACCGCTTATTCTGCTTATCTGAAGACCCATATCTCTATTATTTGAGAATATACAGTTTTCAATTATATTATGGCTTCCTCCTAAATGGAAACACTTCTGATTAGCAGCACAATTAGTAAATTCAATGTCCTTAAAGTGCCAATAATCCCCGCCGTGTATAACAGCCGCTGTCATATTCTGACCATCTATAACAACTTTTTCATTTTTCTTTGCCTGAACAGTTATCATTTTATTTGCTGTTCCATTATTACCGTTTAATATTTCAATAGGCCTGTTTAACTTATAAGTTCCGCCTTTAAGCATAAGTGTCTGTCCGGGCTGTAAAAATCCTATAGCTGTATAAATGTCATAAGGATTTCCTTCTGTACCATTGCCTTTAAAGCTGCCATCAGGACTTGCATATACTGTAGATACTGCGGCGTTAATACTCTTATGATAAATATTTTCCCTTATTATAATCGGTTCATAACTTGTCAAATTAAGACTGTCATCAGGATTAAATACAGCCACAAGCTTATTTACAGCATTAGTATTAAGATTTGCTGTAAAGTGCTCAATATCAGAAATAGGTCTGTCCTGAGCTATAACTTTATCATTCATTTTGACAGTTACCGTACCCTTGGCATTGTCAAGGTCTAGATCAAAGTCATAAACCGGCTTTGTAGAATATGGATTACTTCTGAAGGAAAGCTCTGCTGTTTCCTCAGTCTTTTCATTACTTATAATAGTTCTGTCAGTTTCTTTACTTGTCTCATAGAAATCCACATTTTCAACTGTAATCTGTGCCCATCTGGCAGCAAAGAAACCTACATAAGCAACATCAGGATTTTGAGTAGTAAGGAAACTGTCATCATAATAATAGTATTCCATTGTCTCCTCAGTCTGATAGTTATAACACTTAGCCATTAAACCTCCGTTTAATCTCTCAAGTGTCATTCTATACTTGTTGCCCTCTTTAGGAAAATCAGAGCTTACAGCATAAGGCCCGACTCTGTTTCCGCCGCCGTCTGTCGCTGTAACACCATTTCTCACAATAAGATTAATTCTGTTAATATTTGAGTTTTTTTCATAACTTGCTGATGTTTTATCGCTTGGCCAGCCTGTACCTGAATAACCACCCAATATAACCATATTTGATGCAAATACCTTGTTATTGTTTACCGGAACAGCTACACCCTCTTCATCAACCTTAGCTGATGCTGGATCAATTGTAATGGCACCGTCTGTACCCTCTAAAGGCACAACATCCTTTGCCATAATACCGAAAGCTTCCTGCCCATTTCTCTTTGTATCATCGTTATTATGTTCCAAATATTTATCAACTGTAATATCTGCACTTATTTTAAAGTCACTGCTGCCTGCAATCTGTGTAAAATAATATGTCATACCATCATGGTCGTTTGTTATCTTACCTGCTCCGTCCCATGCCTTTACAACAATCTTACCTGTTGTATCACCATAATTATCAGCAGTTACTCCTACTGAATCAGGTCCCTTGTCATATCCTGAACTCTGACCGAATGTCGCACTTCTCCATACATTATTCATTTCTGCCACTACAGTAACAGGAAGTGTAACACTTTCAAAGCCTTCGGCTGAAACAGTCACAGATGTACTTCCCACAGCACTTGTATTAAAGGCTGAAGTATCAACTGTATAATTATCTGTGGCTTCTGTATCACCATTGTCATATACAACAGAAACTACCATTCCTGAAGAATCAAATTCCTCACCTACTGCGTATGTCGTTCTGGGATATTCTGAAATCTGAATACTTTGTGCCTGTCTTTCAAAAACATTTACTTTAAAACTTGCTGATACCTCTGGATTTGCAACTGATGTAATAACAACAGTCTTATCTCCGACTTCACTGCTGTCAAAACCTGAAATAGTGTAATCACAAGGCTTTAAATTTTCATTTATTACTTTTCCTGTATTGTCAGTATAACTTGATTTTACAACCATACCTGTTGTATCAAGATCATCACCTAAATAATAAATCTTCTTTATAGGTTCCTTTACAGTAATTGTATCTACAGAACTTTTATTTATATTAATGTAAAAACTTCCTGTAACTTTAGAGAAAATACCCTCCTCATCATTTCTGTAAACCTTAACCTGTTTTTTACCTACATCAGTAATAACTTTTCCATCCTCAATATTTTTTCCGTCTATTTTTAATGTATACTTATCAGGAGAAAGTATTTCACTTGTACCGTCAGAATAGCTGGCAGTCACCTGCATACCCACTGTCTTGAAAATATCCCCTTTAGCATAAGTACTTTTTAACGGAAGATAATCTACACTAATATCTGTAACTTCCAAATCTTTAACTTCAACAGGAATTGAAACTGATGCATTACCCTTTACAAGAGTAACAGTCTGCTTTCCTGTCTTTTTAGCATTATAGCCTTTTACAAGATAGTCCTTAACTTCTTCTGTTGTACCATCATCATAAGTTACAACAGCCTTAATCCCTGTAAGGTCAAGATCATCACCATAAGTATATTCTGTCTTGCAGTCTCCTTCTATTTTCATTGAAACAGGCTTCTTATCAGCCATTTCTATTTTAACATCAGAAAATGTTGCTTTAACATTTCTTGCTATATATAAACAAGGGTAAATTGTATCCTCAAATGAAGACATTTCTATAACTTCGCTTTTATCGCCGCAAGTCAATGTGTAAGCATTTCCAACTTTCTTAATAGAAAGAGAATATGTACCTAAATTACTTCCTGAATTAGAAATAGGATCAGACAAAGCATCTCCCACTTCTTTTTTATCAGAAGAATTTCTTGACATAGCCCTGAAAGTTAAATCATCTGATTTGCTTGGAGCATAAGTCCCTAAAAACAGACCATCATCATAAGAAATATCATCTGTCTTGTGATAAAGGGAATCCAGTACAGCAATACCGACTGAACCCTGCTGAGGATTGCTGCTTTCCTCCATTGTATTATATTCATTTATTGTAACTTTCGCACTGATTTCAAAATCATCAGCATTATCAAATTCCTTAGCATAGTAAATTATGCTGTCTTCACCGTCTGAAAACTTACCATTATTTACTTTGGTATTTTCCATAACAACGTTATTATCAGTAGTGGTTACATTAAAATTAATGCTTCCATCCTTTCCTGTCCAATCAACAATCCAGCTGCTGTCAATAGCTGCTGATATAGGTATAGACCCAATATTGGTAAAAGCCATAGTAAGAGCCATACCGGCATATATAATTCTCTTCTTCATTGAGAAACCCCCTTGTATACTTGTTTATAAATATATAATTTAATTATAATATCTACAAT
>CAJKOJ010000047.1 GCA_905201505.1 uncultured Eubacteriales bacterium
GTAAAAAAGCCATTTTTATGGCTTGTTTGCGGAAAACTTGGTAGTTCCTACCGTAGCTAACTGAAAGAAATGCAAGCATTTCTTTCAAGGCTTTTGCTTTTAAGCAAGAGCCTTTTTAAGAGGGGAGATAAATAATGTATTTTGATACACACGCTCATTTTGACGATGAAAAATTTGATGAAAACAGAGATACTTTAATAGAAGAAATGCACTCAAACGGTGTGGATTATATTATAAATGTAGGTGCGGATATTAAAAGTTCTCAAAAAAGTATGGAGCTTGCAGAAAAATATGACTTTATATATGCTGCTGTAGGGGTGCATCCTCACGAAGTGGAAAATATGACAGATGAGGATATAGACAAGTTAAGAAAATTTGCAGAATATGAAAAAGTAGTTGCAATAGGCGAGATAGGTCTTGACTATTACTATGATTTTTCCTCAAGAGACAAACAGAGATATTGGTTTGAAAGGCAGCTGAAATTGGCGTATGAGTTGAATTTGCCTGTAAGTATACATTCAAGAGAAGCGGCTAAGGAAACCTTTGATATAATTAAAAACAGCAATGTAAGAAAAGGTGTTATACATGCCTACAGCGGGAGTACTGAAATGGCTAAGGATTATATTGATATGGGATTTTATATAGGAGTAGGCGGAGTTGTAACCTTTAAGAACGCAAAAAAGTTAATCGATGTAGTTAGTTTTGCTCCGATTGAAAGAATTTTGCTTGAAACAGATTCGCCATATTTATCTCCTGTGCCTGTAAGAGGTACTGTAAATAATTCACAAAATTTAAAGTATGTTGCTGAAAAGATTGGCGAGATTAAACAAATTGAGCCTGAAAAAGTTTGTGAAATCACAGCCCAAAACGCAAAAGGAATATTTTGGTGAAAAAAAGTTGTTGCATAATTATTACGAATGTGTTAAGATAGATGTTGCAAGAGCAATTGGAGATTATTGTTCGTGGTTGTACATAAATCCAATTGGCTTATTATTTTGCGGTTTTTATTAAAAAATCTCAAAAAATTGTAACTCAAAACAACCAATAAGGAATTCGGTCGAATTAAGGAGAAAATTACGGCTGGCAAATTCGTATAAATTGCTTAAAAATTTGTTACGAAGTTGTTACAATTCCAGACGGGAGGATAATTATGTTTAAAAATTTTGCAAAATGTGCTGCATTAATGACGGTTGCAGTCAGTACTTTGACTACAACTACATACGCCGCAGAAAATGCTTTTATTGAATCTTCTGTAAATTATACAGCAGAGGCTAAGAGTAAGGTAACATACTACCAGACAAATGATGTTGACAGCAACGCTGAAAAGAGCGAGGTTAAAGTCAGCAGCAAGGAAGTACCTTATACTACAATTACAGAGAAGACTGACAGTCTTACAAAAGGAACTACTAAGGTAGCTCAGGAGGGTGTAAACGGCGTTAGTAAAGTTACAGAGGTGACTAAGTATGTAAATGGCGAAGTTGCAGATGTAAGCGTTACTGAGGAAGTTATTTCTGAGCCTATTGATGAAATTATATTAGAGGGTACTAAAGAGGTACCTACAGTACCCGGTATGGATACTGTTGAGTATTCTAAAGTGCTCACTATGAATGCTACAGCTTACTGTCCATGTGCTAAATGCTGTGGTTCATACGCTAACGGCTATACAGCTAATGGTATGAAAGCCGGCTACGGTGTGGCTGCTGTAGATACAAGTGTTATACCTCTTGGCACAAAGCTTTATGTTGAGGGTTATGGCTATTGTATCGCTGCGGATACAGGCGGAGCAATAAAGGGAAACAGAATTGACCTTTGTTATGGCTCTCATCAGGCTGCTTTAAATTCAGGCTTTGGTCATAAGAATGTCAAAGTTTATGTTTTAGACTAAATTACTAAATGAAAAATGTGTCATAAAAACCTTGTCAGGCTTTTATGACACATTTTTTAATTTCGGCGGTTTTTGTTTATGCTGTATATAAGGCTTGATATGAGAAGCAGAAATGCTATAAGTCCGCCTATGCTGCCAAGTGAGAATTTATCTGACAAATTAATAATTTCTCCAAGGTTTCTGCCCCCTACAGGAAGAATTGCAAATATTGCAAGAAGTATTCCTATAAGTCCTTCACCAGCAATCATACCTGAAGAATAGAGAATTCCGTTTTTGCTCTCTGCATTTTTTTTGTCGGACCAAAGTCTTACAATACCTCCAGACATAATACCCATACTTAAATGAATCGGAAGGTATATACCTATACAAAACGGCAATACTGGAATACCTATGATTTCTATAAAAACAGCAATAAATGCACCTATAAACACAAGGTTCCATGGAAGTGAACCGCCCATAACTCCTTCTACAACAAGTTTCATAAGAGTTGCCTGAGGTGCAGGAAGTTCTGTGGAGCCGTATCCCCACGCTTTGTTTAAAAGATAGAGAATTGCACCTATAAAAAGAGAAGATACAGCAACACCTATAAATTCGCCTATTTGCTGTTTATATGGAGTTGCCCCCAGTATGTCACCTGTTTTTAAATCCTGAGAAGTGTCTCCTGCTATTGCTACTACAATACAAATAATTGAGCCTATGGCTATTGCTCCTATCATTCCGCTTCGGGCATCATAGCCGCTTGCTTTAAGTATAAATGCAGAAATGAGAAGTGTAGCAATTGTCATACCGGAAACAGGATTGTTAGAGCTGCCTACAAGACCTACAAGTCTTGAGGATACAGTAGCAAAGAAAAAACCAAACAGAGCAACTATAACAGCACCTATAAGTGTAACAGGAATAAAAGGAACAAGCCAGACTATTAAAATAAGAGCTGCAATGAGAGGGAGAATTATTTTTAATGAAATATCCTTTTTATCATTATTTGTATCAGAATTTATGCTTTTTAAGGATTTGGAAAATGTTGTGATTATAAGAGGTAGAGATTTTAAGAGGCTTATTATACCTCCTGCTGCAACAGCACCTGCTCCTATATAACGTATATAACTGCGCCATATTGCAAAAGAGTCCATATCGGTGAGAACGTCGCCTCCGAGAAATGAGAGCAGGGGCATAAGCACAAGCCACGACATTATACCTCCTCCAAGCATATATGAAGCAATTTTGGGACCGCAGATATAACCTACACCTGTTAAGGCAGGGAGAATATCAATACCAAAGCCGCTGCCTCTGAAGCGTTTTGGCTCATAGTGAAGCTGAGACGGAAATATGCCGAGACCGTCAGTTATAATTTTGTAAATAGCTGAAAAAGTGAGACCTTTAAATACTGTTGATGCAGACGCTCCTTTTTCCTCTCCTGCAAGAAGAACTTCCGCACAGGCTGTTCCTTCAGGATAAGGTAGATTTTCGCGGGGATTTGATATAAGTATGCTTCTTAAAGGAATCATAAAGGCTACGCCAAGCATACCTCCGCATAAAGAAATAAGACAAATCTCAATAAGGGAGGGCTGTGCAGTGCCCCATTCAGCAGACCACATAAAAAGTGCAGGCAGTGTAAATATTGCACCTGCAGCAATAGATTCACCTGCTGAGCCTATTGTCTGGACCATATTGTTCTCAAGTATTGAATTACGCTTTAAAAGAAGTCTTATTATACCCATAGACAGTACAGCTGCAGGTATTGATGCAGATACTGTCATACCTACCCTTAAGCCGAGATAGGCATTTGCTCCGCCAAAGGCTATTGCAAGAAATATACCTGTTATGATTGATGTAGCTGTTAATTCCTGCTTTTTATTCATTGTTAATACCTTCCTCTGTTTATATAAAATTACAGTAAATGTATTCTGTAGTTGAATTTACATTTATTTTAGCCAATATTAATAAAAAAATACAAAAAATTTATTGCTATATTATTAAATTTAGGGTAAAATAATTATGTATGTTTTTGTATTTAACTAAAGAAAGGAGACTATTATGCTTGTAGAATTAATAGTCCCTTGCTATAACGAATCTGCAGTGCTTAATTTGTTTTATGAGGAAAGCTGCAGGGTTATAAATACTATAAAGGATTATGATTTCAATTTTATATTTATAGACGATGGTAGCAAGGATGATACTTTGTCAATAATGAAAGAACTTGCCTGCAAGGATGAGAGAGTTAAGTATATTTCCTTTTCCAGAAATTTCGGCAAGGAGTCTGCAATGTTTGCGGGACTTAAAAATTCTAAAGGTGATTATGCTGTTGTTATGGACGCTGATTTGCAGCACCCGCCTGCACTTATACCTAAGATGCTTGGTGCAATGGAAGAGGGATATGACTGCTGTGCAACAAACAGAGCAACAAGAGACGGGGACCCATTTTTAAGAACTTTGTTTACCAGAAATTTCTACAGGTTTATAAACAGGATTTCAGAAGTAGATATGCCTGATGGTGCCGGGGATTTCAGAATGATGAACAGAAAAATGATTCAGGCAGTTATTGCCATGAGTGAAGTTCAAAGATTCAGCAAGGGCATTTTCAGCTGGGTAGGATTTGATACTAAGTGGATTGACTTTGAAGATGTTGAAAGAGCAGCAGGAGAAACCAAATGGAGCTTTTGGGGGCTTTTTAAATATGCTATTGAAGGAATTACAGCTTTTTCAACTGTGCCCCTTAAACTGGCAATATACTTTGGTTCACTTGTGTCATTATCTTCTTTTATATATTTGATATGTGTAATTTTAAAAACACTTATACATGGAAGAGATTTCCCCGGATATGCTTCAATAATTGCAATTTTGCTTTTCCTGGGTGGCTGTATTATACTATGCTGCGGAATACTGGGAGAATATGTGGCAAAAATATATATTGAAGTTAAAAACAGACCTGTTTATATTATAGGAAAAACAAATATAGAAAATCCTGTAAATGACTATGGAAGGGGAAAGTAATATGGCTGAGACTGTGTTTAAGACCCTTATAAACAGGGAAACTATAAGTTATCTTATATTCGGTGTGCTTACAACAGTTGTAAGTATTGTGTCTTATGAGGCAGTTAAAAGGCTTTTAAGTCATAAAAAGGAGCCTACGCCTTTAATAATAAATATTGCAACGCTGTCAAGCTGGGTACTTGCTGTTGCCTTTGCCTACATAACAAACAAGCTTTTTGTATTTCAGTCTGCGTCAATGGAAATGGGAGTGCTTTTTAAAGAGATTTCCGCTTTTGTCGGTGCAAGGCTTTTGTCACTGGGATTTGAAATACTATGGATGAACATTACAACAGTTGTATTGAAATGGAATGACAGCTTTTGTAAGATTGCAGCTCAGTTTGTAATTGTAGTAATGAACTATATTTTCAGTAAATTATTTATATTTAAGTAAGGAGAATTTGTATGGAAATCAAGAAAGAAAACTGGTTTTATTCTAACCGATTTGTTATTGCAGCTTTCTTTTGTACTGCAATTATTATGTGTATTACATATATACTCAGACACGTGTATCCTTTTGGAGACCAGATTGTGCTGAAAGTTGACCTTTATCATCAGTATGCACCTTTCCATGAGGAATTAAGAAGCCGTATTTTTAATGGGCAAAGTCTTATGTACAGCTGGGAGGGCGGCTTAGGCAAGGAATTTGTTACACAGATGGCTTATTATACTGCTTCACCTATAAGTTTTCTGATACTTTTATTCCCTCAGAAACTTCTGCCTGAGGCACTGGCTTTCTTTATACTTATTAAAACATGCTTCAGTGCATCATTCTTTTCTTATTATCTTAAAGAGCATTTTAAGAAAAATGATTTGTCAATTTTAATATTTGGTTTGCTTTATGCCTTTACTGCCTTTATGACAGGCTATTACTGGAATGTAATGTGGCTTGATTCAGTAGCTTTATTCCCTATTGTGGCACTGGGTGTGGAGAGGCTTATACATGAAAATAAGCATATTTTATATTATATAGCACTTACACTTACAATGATAGTTAATTTCTATATGGCTGTGCTTGTATGTGTATTTACGGCAGCATATTTCCTTGTAGTGCTTTTCTCAAACTATGAGTGGAAAAGAAATCAAAAGGTAATGATTGCAAGAATGGTTAAATTTGCAATTGTTTCAGTCATTTCTGCTCTGACTGCAATGTTTATACTCGCTCCTGTTGCAATAGCTTTGGGACAAACTGCAACAAGTGCAACAAATTTCCCTAAGTTTGAAATATATGAAAATATATACCAGCTTATTACAAACCATTTTATAGGTGCTAGACCTGTTGTACTTGCGAGAAATGAGGACTTGCCTAATGTGTACAGCGGCGTTATTACAATGATGCTTATTCCTTTGTATTTCTTCAATACAAAGATTAACAAAAGAGAAAAGTGGCTTATGTCAGCATTGCTTATATTTATGCTTTTATGTGCTTGTATTAAGCCTCTTGACTTTATGATACACGGATTCCATTTTCCGTCTAACCTGCCTCACAGATATACATTTATATACAGCTTTGTTATGCTCTACATTGCTTATAAGGGTTTTATTAATATTAAGAGCTGTAAGTTTGAATTTGTGGTTTATGCAGGAATTCTTTATACAATTGTTATTTTGATTACTGAGTTTGTAATGGTACCTGCTATTCTTGATATTGACAGAGTACTGACAAATACAGATATTATTATCAATATAATTGCTATGATAGTCTACGGCATAATTATATATGCTTATTCAAAGTCAAAGCCTGAAATGCTTGGAGGACTTATTGGTATCATATTTGTGTGTGTATTTGCTGAATGTATGTTCTCAAGCTATGAGGGCCTTGACAGAACAACTTCAAGAGAAGCTTATGTTAAATATATTGACGGTGCAGACGAGGCTGTTGAATATATGAATGATAAGGAAGACGGGAATTTCTATCGTACAGAGTTTAGAAGATTTACATCTATTAATGATGCAGCACTTTATCATTATAATGGATTTTCACAATTTTCATCTCTTGCACCGGGAGGTATTTCCGAATTTATAGGTAATCTTGGTATTGCTGCAACAGGAAACAGTTACAGATACTATGACCCTACGCCTCTTATTGACGCAATGTTTGACTTGAAATATGTAATGAATAAAGACGGCGAAATAAAAAATGAAAGATATGTATTTGAAAAGCAGTTTGATAATGTGTGGATATACAGAAATGAAAGAGTACTGCCTTTAGGATTTATGGTTAAATCCGATATTAATGAATGGAAGACTGAAGATTCAATGCCTTTTGATGTACAGAATGATTTCATAAAGAAGGGTACAGGTATTGAAAAGGATATGTTTACTCCAATTAAGCCTGACAGCATCACAAAGACATATATGGAGGTAACTGAGGAACTTGATGATAACAGCTTTAAGTACAGACTTACCGATCCTGCAAATCTTGCCCTTGAGCCTAGAGTAACTGCTGAGTTTACTTCTGACAAGGATCAGTATATGTATGTATATGTTGACGCAGGAAATACAAAGAGAGTGAAATACCATACAAATTCTGCAGATGAGGACAGAGAACTTTCAGCCGGCAAGAGTTTATTTGATATAGGTCATGTCAGTGCAGGGGAGAAAATAACCGTAAACTTTACACTTACTAATAAGGGTGAGTTTGAAAAGACTTACCGTAAGGACGGTACTGTTAAGATTTATGCAGCAAGCTATGATGACGCTGTTTTCCAGGAAGCTTTTGATACACTTAATGCCAATAATTATAATATAACAAAATTTGAGGATACTCATATTGAGGGTACAGTAAATGCAGCTGAAGACGGCGTAATGTTTACATCAATTCCTTATGTTGACGGTTGGAAAGTAACTGTTGACGGTCAGAAAGTTGATAAAGTATCTATTGGCAATAATGGTGTAATCGGTGTTAATATACCTGCCGGTGAGCATACAGTTGTGTTCCAGTTTAAGTCAAAGGGACTTATACCGTCAATAGGTATTTCAGTTCTTGGTATTATTTTGGCTGTATTATATACTCTGTTTGACAAGGCTATGAAGAAAAAGAATGAGCAGAAGTTAGTAACAGCTGCTGCTTTTGACGCTGAAGTCAGTGAAGTGTTTTCACAAAAGAACAATAACAAGAGGGCATATAATAAGAAAAATAAAAAGAGAAAATAGTAAATAGTAAATAGTAACAACAAGCAACCGGAGTGTCTTCGGTTGCTTTAGTTTGTAAAAAATTGTTTTTGTATATTATGATTTTCAAATGTAAATTAATTATAAATAAGGATTGGATTTGAAAATGACGCTTGAAGTTTGTAACACAGAAGGAAGATGAAAAGATGATTAAGGATTTGACACAGGGCAGTCCGTCAAGGGTTTTGATAGGGTTTTCAATGCCAATGTTTATAAGTGTTGTTTTTCAGCAGCTTTATAATATTGCTGACAGTATAATTGCAGGGCGTTTTGCCGGTGAAGATGCTTTGGCAGCAGTGGGTGCCTCATATCCTGTAACAATGATATTTATGGCTATAGCAGTAGGAAGCAATATAGGGTGCAGTGTGGTAATTTCACAGTTCTTTGGTTCAAAAGATTATGACAGGGTAAAAACAGCTGTATCGACTACGATAATTGCAAGTACTGTTCTTGCAGTTTTATTGACTGTAACAGGACTTATATTAAGCACTTTTATAATTGGTGCAATTAATACTCCTCAAAATATATTTGAAGACAGCAAGCTTTATTTTAATATTTATATAGGCGGCTTTGTTTTCCTATTCCTGTATAATGTTGCAAATGGTGTATTTAATTCTTTGGGAGATTCCAAAACACCGCTGTATTTTCTTATAGCTTCGTCTTTGGGAAATATAGTTCTTGACATAGTTTTTGTGGCAGTGTTTAAATGGGGCGTAGCCGGTGTAGCATGGGCAACTTTCATAGCCCAGGGAATTGCCTGTGTTCTTGCCTTGATTAGTCTTATTCTGCGTTTGAAAGGGCTGAATACGGAAAAAGAACCTGTTTATTTTTCTCTTGGAATGCTTGGCAAGGTTACATATATAGCTGTACCGAGTATATTGCAGCAAAGCTTTATTTCAGTAGGAAATATATTTATACAGGGCTGTGTAAATTCTTTTGGTTCTTCTGTAATAGCCGGGTATTCTGCAGCGGTTAAACTGAACACATTTGCACTTATGTGTTTTACAACTCTTGGCAATGCAATGTCAACTTTTACTGCACAGAATATTGGTGCAGGGAAAGCAGAAAGAGTTTCAAAGGGGCTTAAAGCGGGAATTACATTTGGATTTGTTATTATTGTGCCTTTTCTTTTTGCCTTTGTAGTATTTGGCAGAGCTATGCTTGGATTGTTTTTAAATGCTGAGAGTTATGATGCAATTAAATGCGGTATGCTTTTTCTGAAAATAATATCACCGTTTTATATTGCGATTTCTGCTAAAATAATAATTGACGGGCTTTTGAGGGGCTCAGGTGCTATGTTTGCATTTACTGTAAGTACTTTTATTGATTTGATTTTAAGAGTTATACTTGCATATATATTTGCAGGAATAATGAATAGTTCTACAGGTATATGGTTTAGCTGGCCTATAGGGTGGACTATTGCCACAAGCGTAACCTTATTCTTTTATTTACGTGGAAGCTGGAAAAAAGGAATAGTTTAAAATAAGTATAAAAAGACTGCCGCAAATTAATTTATTTAATTTGCGGCAGTCTTTTTATGGTAAAATAAAATTTATAATTTAGTATAGCTTATTTTTTAGCCTGTTCAAGAGCATTATCTATAGCATTAAGCAATATGCTGCCTGTTACTTCGTAATCTTTGCCAAGTTCGATATCTGTGCTTTGCAGTTCAATAACCTGCTGAGAAATTTCGTCTATACAGCTTGAGAAGGTCGGATAGAACACTGACTGTGTTTCATTCAACTGTTCAAGAGATATGCTTTCAATTTCATTTTTGCCTACTGTTACAGACAGCTCTACAGGATTGCCGTATAATATAATTTCTGAATTGTATGTACCCTCATTGTAAGCACTTTTATTGCTTCCGCTGAAGAAGGCTATTATTGCGGCAATAATTACTATGCCCAATATAGCAAACACTGCTGTTTTGATTACATCTTTAAGTTTAACAACAAAAATTTTAGATGCCATTTTTTTCACCTGCCTTATGGTATAATTATATTATCAATCACATTAAAATATGTTATAATTATTAAAAGTATAATAGTTAAATCTGTAAGTGAATGAACATATTTTTAAGATAAATTCAGCTGAAGGAGTGATGAAAGTGAGTTTGAGATATATAATGGGGGGGTCAGGTACAGGTAAAACTACTCAGTGTATAAATGAAATTGCCTGCCGAAATAATTTGGAGGAAAGAATTTTTTATATAGTGCCAGAACAGTTTACATTGGAATCGGAAAAAAATCTCCTCAGTAAAAAAAATTCACTTATTAATATTAATATTCTGGGATTTAAACATTTTGCCTATTATTTAATATCCAAAATGGGTACATCGGGAAGAGCAATGCTTGATGATACAGGAAGAGCAATGCTTATCAAGAAAATTGTGCTGGAATTGAAAAACAAACTTGAGTTTTATAAAAATTCTGTAGATAAACAGGGCTTTATAGATAATCTTGATATGACAATTACAGAACTTATGCAGTATAGTATGTCACCTGAGAAGATTTCTTTACTCATTTCCGGTATTGGAGAAGGAAATCTGAAAAATAAACTAAAAGACATTTATCTGATTTTTTCTAAGTACAGAGAATATTTAAGCAGGGAATATATTTCAGGTGACGGTGCGTTGGATTTGCTTGCTGAGTTTATAAAAGGTTCTGTTGTAGAAGGCAGTGAAGTATGGATTGACGGATTTAAGAGTTTTACACCACAGGAAGGCAGAGTAATTGAGCAGCTTTTGAAATATTGCAGGAGAGTAAATATAGTTTTTACAATTAATCCGCCTGCTGCGGAATACGGTAAATTAAGTAATTTTGATGAGCAGTATGAAGTCAAAAAGTCAATAAACCATATTACAGGGCTAGCAAGAGAAAATAATATAGAAATTGAAAATATTCATTATATGAGTAAAAATTATAAAAAGTATAATGAAGAAATAGAATTTTTGAAAAACAACTATTTTAAATACAGGTTTACACCTTATGACAATAATATAAGTAATATAAAAATATACAGGGCAAATAACTTGTATCAGGAGATTGATAAAATCTGCTGTGAAATAAAAGGATTGGTACAGTATAAAGGATACAGATATAAGGATATAGCTCTGATTATAGGAAGCGATGATTATGAAATTCCTCTTGCCTGTGCACTTAAAAAATATGATATACCTAATTTTCTTGACAGCAGAAAAAGTATTGTAAGTCACCCTGTGGCTGAATTTATAACAGCTGCAGTTGATATAATAGCTTATAACTGGAATAACAATGATGTTTTTAAATTGCTTAAAACAGGCTTTACAGATATAAGTTTCGAGCGGATTTACAGCCTTGAAAATTATGTCAGGGCAAACGGAATAGATAAATATAAATGGAATAAGGAATGGAAATACGGCTTTAAATCAGAAGAAAAAGGTATTGATAAACCTGACAAAGAGTACATTGAAGAAACAAGAAATATGCTTTTTGAAATACTTCTGCCGTTAAAGGAAAATTACAATCAGAGCAGAAAAGCTGAAGTAAGAGATATAACAGAGAGTATTTTTAAAGTGCTTGAAAATGTAAGTGCAACTGAAAAAATACAGAGTGAAGTGAAAAATGCAGAAGAAAAGGGCGATGTTGTAAAGGCGTCTGTAAACAGAGAAATATGGAATGTTATCACTGATGTAACAGAAAAAATGGTCAGCATTTTGGGGAATGAAAAGGTAACATTACGTGAGTATTCCAAAATATTAAAGGCAGGTCTTAACACTGCAACTATAGGTATAGCACCGCCTGCACAGGATTATCTTATTGTAGGGGATATGGAAAGGACAAGGCTTTCTGATATAAAAGCAATGTTTGTTGTTGGTGCAAATGACGGGAATATCCCTGTAAGACTGACAGAAAAAGGAATTTTTACAGATGATGAAAAAGCAGTAATGGAAGATAACAATGTTGAACTTGCCCTAGGAATTGTACAGATGACAAACAACGGAAGGCTGGGTATATATTTCAACTTGATTAAAGCAACTGATTATCTTTGTCTGAGTTATCCTACGGGAAGTATTAAGGGTGAAGGGCTTAAACCTTCAGGGATTATATCTAAAATACAGTCCTTGTTTCCAAAGCTTAGTGAGGAAATTATTATTGATACAGGTTCGGAAAAAGAAATACTGTCAGGAAAGTCTGCTGCCTTTGATAAATTAATACAGGCTGTTGGCAATGAGGAAGATTCCGAATTTTTAAAAGAACTGTATTTATATTATAAAAACGATGATGAGTACGGCAAAAAAATAAGGCAAATTAAAAATGGAATTTTTAGTCAGATACCTCAGAGTTATTTAGATGAAAAATTGATACCGAATTTATGGGACAGAGTTCTCAGCAGAGGAAGTGTTTCAAAACTTGAAAAGTTTACAGGCTGTCCATTTAAGTTCTATATGGAGTATATTTTAAGGGCAAGAGAGAAAGAAATTTATAAACTGAAGAATAATGATATTGGTATTCTTTCACACAGGGTAATGGAGGAGTTTTCAAAGTATGTTACGGAAAGGGGTATAGACTGGAATATAACAAATAAAGAATATACTGATGCCTTTGTGGATACTCATATTTCACAGTTTGTAAGCGAGATGAATACAGATATATTTGAAAGCAATAGGAACTCAGCAATTTTAAATAAAATAAAGCAGGCCGCCAAGTTTGCATTATGGGCAAATGTTGAACAGATAAAAGCTAGTAAATTCAAGCCTGAAAATTTTGAAATCAGCTTTGGAAGAAGAAATTCAAAAATACCTGCTATTGAAATAGAAATAGATAACGGCAAGATATTAAGGCTAAACGGAGTTATTGACAGAGTTGATAAAATGCTTAAAGAGGACGGTTCAGTATATGTTAAAATAGTTGACTATAAAAGTTCAGGCAAAAAACTTGATATTAATAAAATATATAACGGCTTGCAGTTACAGCTTGCATTATATATGGACACACTTGTGGAAAATATGAAGGTTAAACCTGCAGGTATGTTTTATTTTGAAGTAAATGAGCCTAAACTTATTGACAAGGAAAAAGCGGAAGATTCATCAGAAAATGCAATGTTGAAGAGAATGGCATTAAACGGTATGTATGATGAGAGGCTTGCAGAAGAACTCAATACAGCTTTTATAGAAAAAACAAAGGGCAGAAGCAAGGAAACTGTAAGGATACCAAGGGATATATCGGAAAAGGAAAGTGAAATGCTTACTGATGAAAAAATGGATGACTTATTAAAGTATTCAAAGCTTGTTGTAAAAAATATAGGAAGAGAAATTGCAAAAGGGAATATTGAAATAAGCCCATATAAGTATGGCACAGAGGAGGATTCCTGTAAATTTTGTCCTTATGGTGCTGTGTGTGATTTTGAAAACAGCAGCAAGGAAAAGCTGAGAAGTATCGGTAAGTCAGATAAAGATTTGTGGGAAGAGATACATAAGAAAGTTAATGAAGAATAAAGTAATTAAAATTCTGGTCATGTATCTAATATAAAAGTGTTGTGCAGTTCCCGGTTTTATCTCAGAATCTGCACAACACTGCAATAAGTTTTAATATTTACATATAATATTTTATTTATTTACTGTGGCTGAGGCGAACTTTTTTATTGCTTCGGCCCCCTTTTTTACTTCATCAATGTTTTTGGATAAGAAGTAATTTTTGATTAATTCTTCAAGTTTATCCTTTCTGTCACTGCAATATGTGTTGACAGAGGTATTTCCCTGGTGTTTTGCTCTTCTTTGGTCAATTCTTTTGCAGGTGGTTATAATATTCTGATACACAATTTTTGACTGAGCAACATATTGCTTTTCCTCATCTGTTTTAGCTGTTGAATCCCACATTGCCATTAATTTGGAATAGGTTCCTTTTTGAAATCTGTTGTTATTGTCAGCATTGCCTATATAATAATTCTTAAAAGCAAGATTAATGTCATTTTTAATAAGCTTATATGTAGCTTGACCAACACCCTGAACAGGGCTGCTGTTTACAATATCAGCAGCTGACAATGTGGTAGTTTCTGTAGTTGTTTCAACTTTGGCTGCTTTAGTGGTGGTTTCAGTTTTTTGAACTGTTTTAGTTGTTGTTTCTGTCTTAGCTGATGATTTTGTAGTTGTTTCAGTTTTGGCTGTGTTAGTGGTAATTTCGTTTTTTGTAACTGCTTTAGTAGTAGTTTCTGTAGTTGTCTCAGCTTTTGTTGTTACATTAGCAGACTTTGTAGTGGTTTCAGTTTTTACAGCAGCGGGACTTATTGTTTTATCATTTATGTAGACTTCTTTAAGTTCGCTGTTCCAGCTTACTTCATATCCAAATGCTTCAGCAACGTATCTTGCAGGGGCGTATGTTCTCTCATCAATAATCATAGCTGCACTGTCCATCTCAACGGTTTTGTCATTTATGGTCATTATATTGTCGCCGATTTGCATAACAATTGTTGTGTTATCTTTTTTGCCTGTTATAGTTTTTGAAGAGGGGTTCCACTCTACATTGGCTCCGATACCTTCAAAAATTGCTCTTACAGGAACCATAGTTCTGCCGTTCACAATCTGAGGTTCAACATCTGTATTAAGAACTTGATTATTAATTTTAATTCCTATACTTGCGTATGCACTGTTTACAGCACTTATAACAAGTATCGAAGAAAGTGTAAATCCCAATAATTTCTTTAGTTTCACAAAGATACCTCCTAATATTAAATAGTATAGTTAAAT
>CAJKOJ010000048.1 GCA_905201505.1 uncultured Eubacteriales bacterium
CTTTCAAGGCTGTCGACTTTATCGACAGCCTGAGGGCGGGTAAACCGCCCTATTTATATAAAGGGAGATTTTAAATGTTCAAACTCTATAAAAGCGAGGAAATTGAAAATATAGGCACAGGTTATGTATATGACCACAATTCAGGCTGTCGTCTTATATACATAAAGAACGAAGATGAAAACAGAGTTTTTACTGTTGCTTTCAACACTTTACCTGACAATGACAAGGGCATACCACATATTGTTGAACACTGTGTGCTGTGCGGTTCTGAAAACTACAGAGTAAAAGACCCCTTTAATATTTTAGACAAGGGGTCTATACACACATATCTTAATGCTATGACATACAGAGATAAGACAGTATACCCTGTGGGAAGTACTAATGAAGGTGATTTTAAAACTCTTATGAGGGTTTATTGTGACGCGGTTTTTAGCCCGCAGATGTACACTAACGAGGGTATATTCAGGCAAGAGGGCTGGAACAGTGACGGTAAGGAATACAACGGCATAGTTTTAAATGAAATGAAAGGTGTATATTCCGACCCTGCTGTTGTGCTTTCAGAGACTTTAAATAAGGAAATGTTCAAGGGCTGCGGTTACGGAAATGATTCAGGGGGAAATCCTGAATTTATTACTGATTTAAGCTATGAGGAATTTTTAGATTTCCATAGAAAACATTATCACCCTTCAAATGCCGTAATTTATTTATACGGCAAGCTGGATATAAAGGAATACCTTGATATACTTGAAAAAGAATATCTTTCAAAATTTGAATACAGAGAAAGAAAGAAAAATCCGCCTGTAATATCCAGGGATAAGCTGGAAATTGAATTAAGGCACAATACAGGCGGCAAAAACCTGCTTTCTGCTGCTTTTAATACAGGGGAGAGCAGCAATGGGGCAAAGTGCCTTATGCTTGAAGTGCTTGCAACTATGCTATGCTACACAGAGGGCGGAAATATTAAAGAGGCTGTACTTTCTGCAGGGCTTGGTGACAAAGTAAACTGCGGTTTTGATGACAGTACTCCAATTTCTGTTATGGATATTACTGTAGAAAACTCTGATGAAAATGACATAAAAAAGTTTAAGAATGTTATTAATAGTGTATTTAAAGATATTGCTGAAAACGGTGTTGATGAGTATAAGCTAAGAGGTGTTATAAACAGCATTAAGTTCTTTTTTATGGAAGAGGATTTTGGTTACAAGCCAAAAGGTCTTTTTTACGGACTTATGATAATTAAGAACTTTCTCAGCGGCGGAGAGAGTTTTGAACCAATAAGAATAAATAAGCTTTTTGATGAAATGGAGAAAATTGATATTAGGGAGCTTGTTAAGGAATATTTTGTGGATAAGGGCTGCTATGGAATACTAATTGCAGACAATCAGGCTGAAACAAAAGAAAAACCTGTCTGTGAAAAAAACAATGAGCCGTTAATAAGCTATCAGGCACAGAGTGACAGTGAAGAAGAAGTGCAGAAGTTAATGTCAACCAAGGTTAGGGATATATCAAAGGTTGGATATAAGCTGAAATTTGAAGAGGATGACGGAAATATATTCGTGCCTCTTGATACAGATGAAATTGTTTATATTGATATTTACTTTGATGTAACTGACTGCATAAAAACAACAGCTTTAAGTGCTTACAGGGCAATAGCAGATGTATATAATGAAAAGCTGTCAAATGACATTGACTATTACACCGGTGGTATGTCTGTTGAAATAACAACATTACAGAGAAATAACGAATATCGTCCTGTAATGGTTTTCAGAATTAAGTGTTTAAGGGAAAATACCGAAAAAAGTCTGGAGCTATTTGAAAAAATTGTATTACAGCATTTTGATGATAGAGACAGAATTTCAAGACTTATTATGGAAACAAAGCAGAGCGTAAAAATGAGTTATATTGATAGCGGCAATGTAAAAGCCGTACTTGAGGCTCTTGCCGGGGTTTCTGCTGCAAGCTTGTGGGAAAGCAGTGCAAAGGGAATAGACTATTATAGTTATTTAAACAGTTCTGCTGATGTAATTATGAATGATGTCAATGATGTAACAGAAGTTTTTAAAAGAGGTAATGTGTTTTATGCTTTTGCGGGAGGGAAATCCGATGAAAACAGGCTTTTGTCTCTTATAGAAAAAACTCTTTCCTGCTTTGACAGAGGAGGAGAAAAACATATACTCTCTTCAGATAAAAAGGGAGAAAACAAAGGCATTATTATAGAGAGCAATGTTAACTTTAATGCTGCCTCCTTTGAAATGAGCTGTGTTGACGGCATTGAAAGAGTTGTTCAGCAGGCTATATCAAGAGAATACCTATGGGACAAAATAAGGATTGAGGGCGGTGCTTACGGCGGAGGCTGCGTTCTTGGAAAAAGATACAGCTATATGTACAGTTACAGAGATCCTAACTTTGAAAGAACCTTTGATGTGTTTAAAAGAGCGGGAGAATATATTGCCTCAAAAAAATACAGTCAGTCTGATGTGGACAGATTTATAATAGGAACTATAAATGAAATTGATAAGCCTGTAAAGAAGCACATGCTGACAAGATTGGCAATGAGAAAGTATTTTGCATCAGAAGATAAAAATCTTGCAGCAAAGAGAAGAGAACAGATTTTGTCTGCTGTGCCAAGTGATATTACAGCTTTTGGCGAGAAGCTTGTAAATGCCGGTATAAAGGGTATATGCTCTGTAGGGCAGGAAAAGGATATAAAAAGTTGTCAAATTTTTAAAGAATTGTATAGGATAGATTGACATTTTACGCTATATAATTTAAAATAGATATATTGAAACAGAAAAGTTTTGTAAACTTAAGGAGGATAATTATGGACTATAAGTCAGCAGGTGTAGATGTAGAGGCAGGATATAAGGCTGTCGAATTGATGAAGGGTCACGTTAAGAGTACATTCAGACCGGAAGTTTTAGCAGACATTGGCGGCTTTGGCGGACTGTTCAGCATTGCTAAGGCTAAGGATATGGAGGAGCCTGTGCTTGTCAGCGGTACTGACGGTGTCGGTACAAAACTTAAAATTGCTTTTGTTATGGATAAGCACAACACAATTGGTATTGACGCAGTTGCTATGTGTGTTAACGATGTTGTGTGCAGCGGTGCGGAACCTTTATTTTTCCTTGATTATATAGCTTGCGGTAAAAATGAACCTGAGAAAATTGCTGAAATAGTAAGTGGTGTGGCAGAAGGATGCAGACAGTCAGGTTGTTCTCTTATTGGCGGTGAAACTGCTGAAATGCCGGGATTTTATCCTGTTGATGAATATGATTTGGCAGGTTTTACTGTTGGTATTATGGATAAGACTAAGTCTATTGACGGCAGCAGAATTTGTGACGGTGATGTTCTTATAGGTATTGCATCAAGCGGAATTCATTCAAACGGTTATTCTCTTGTGAGAAAAGTATTTGATATTAATAAAGAAAGTCTTAATACATACGAAGAAAGCCTTGGCTCTACATTAGGAGAGGCATTGCTTACACCTACAAAGATATATGTTAAGCCTGTACTTGAACTTATTAAGCAGGTAGATGTTAAGGGATTAAGCCACGTTACAGGCGGAGGCTTTATTGAAAACATACCAAGAATGATGCCAAAGGGAACTAAGGTAAATATAGAAGAGGGTACTTGGGAAATACTACCTATCTTTAAGCTTCTTGAGAAAAAGGGAAGTGTTGAAAGAATGAGTATGTATAATACCTTTAATATGGGTATTGGTATGGTTGCAGCTGTTGCTGAAAAGGACGCTGAAAAGGCATTAAAAACTCTTGCGGATATGGGAGAAAAGGCTTATATCATCGGTAATGTTACTAAGGGCGAGGGTATTGAAATAAAATTGAAGTAAATTTTGTTAAGGGTTGACGGTGTCAGCCCTTAATGCGGTTAAATACAGGACAGGAGACTTTTGATATGATTAAAATCGGTGCTTTGGTAAGCGGCGGCGGCACTAACCTTCAGGCAATTATGGACGCTATTGACAAGGGCGGAATAAATGCTGAAGTTGCAGCTGTTGTAAGCAGCAAGGAGGGGGCATACGCCCTTGAAAGAGCGAAGTCAAGAGGTATTGAAAACACTGTAATAAGAAAAAAGAATTTTAAAACAGCTGAGGAATACGAATTGGCTCTTGCTGAATATTTTAAGGAAAGGGATATTGACCTTATTGTACTTGCAGGATTTATGGTTATATTGGGCACTACATTTGTAAATCAGTTTGAAAACAGGATTATAAATATACATCCTGCTCTTATACCGAGTTTCTGCGGTGAAGGATTTTACGGACTTCACGTTCATGAGGCAGCGTTAAAGGCAGGTGTAAAGGTTACAGGGGCAACTGTGCATTTTGTTACAGCTGAATGTGACGCGGGCCCTATTATATTGCAGAAGGCCGTTGATGTTATGGATAATGACACACCTGAAACATTACAAAGAAGAGTAATGGAGCAGGCTGAATGGGTTATTTATCCTAAAGCTGTAAGGTTATTTGCAGATAATAAACTTGAAATTGCAGACGGAATAGTAAAAAGGAGATAAAGAAGTATGAAGGTTTTGGTTGTTGGCAGCGGCGGAAGAGAGCACGCTATATGTTGGAAACTTTTACAAAGTCCTAAGGTGGAAAAGCTGTATTGTGCACCAGGTAATGCAGGTATCGGGGAAGATGCGGAGCTTGTGCCTATCGGTGCAATGGAGTTTGACAAACTTATTGACTTTGCTAAATCAGAGGGCATTGATTTTACAGTAGTTGGTATGGACGATCCTCTTGTGGGAGGTATTGTTGACAGATTCGAAGAAGAAGGCTTAAAGGTATTCGGTCCTAAGGCAAATGCCGCTATTATTGAAGGCAGCAAGGCTTTCAGTAAGGAACTTATGAAAAAATATAATATTCCTACAGCTGCTTATGAAACATTTGATGACTATGAAAAGGCTTTGGAATATGTTAAAAAGGGAGATTTCCCCGTTGTGTTAAAGGCTGACGGTCTTGCTTTAGGCAAGGGTGTGCTTATTTGCAATACTCTTGATGAAGCTGTTGAAGGTCTTAATACTATTATGGTAGATAAGAAGTTTGGAGAAAGCGGAAATAAGGTTGTTATAGAAGAGTTTCTTACAGGACAGGAAATGTCAGTTTTAAGTTTCTGCGACGGCAAGACTATTGTGCCAATGGTATCTGCACAGGATCATAAGAGAGCCTTGGACGGCGATAAGGGGCTGAATACAGGCGGTATGGGCACATTTTCACCTTCAAGAGTTTATACACCTGAGCTTGCAGATGAGTGTATGGAAACAATTTTTAAACCTACTGTTGAAGCTCTTAATAAAGAGGGCAGAACATTTAAGGGTATTATTTTCTTCGGACTTATGCTTACTCCAAAGGGAATGAAAGTTATAGAATACAATGCACGTTTCGGCGACCCTGAAACACAGGTTGTTTTGCCAAGGTTAAAGTCTGATTTAATGGAAATATTTGAGGCTTGTGCCGAGGGTACTCTTGACAAGGTTAATGTTGAATGGGAAGATAACGGTACAGCCTGCGTTGTGCTTGCAAGCGGCGGCTATCCGGAAAGCTATACAAAGGGATATGAAATTACAGGACTTGAAGAGGCAAAAAAGGCAGAAAACATTGTTGTGTTCCACGCAGGCACTGCTTTAAAGGACGGAAAGTTTGTAACAAACGGCGGACGTGTACTTGGCGTTACAGGTATAGGAAAAAATCTTGATGAAGCTATTAAAATTGCTTATGAAGGGGTTAAGCTGGTAGATTTTAAGGACAAGCATTTCAGAAGAGATATTGGCGTGAAATAAAAATTAGGTTCATATACAAATAAGCTGATGTAAATTTCTTTTTACATCAGCTTATTTTATTTGAAATATTTTTCTTGATATTTTGTCAAATACAGCCATAGGATATTTATAAAGCTGTGTTCTCTGCCCTATAATAAATGTAATTTCTGCAATGGCAACTCCGCCTATCGCATCAACAATAACGTGCTGTTTAACAAGGAGTGTTGACGCTATTATAAGCAGTGAAAACATAAGTGAAAGTTGTTTATACCATTTAGGTATTTTCCTGCTGTTTTTTATACCTCTGTAGCAGAACCAGCTGACCATACAGTGTATAGACGGAAATAGGTTTGTCGGTGCGTCAACGTGATATATTATCCTGAGCACTGAGTCAAAAAATGTGTTCCCTATTACATCCGGACGAAGGTCCGTTGTGGTAGGGAAAAAAATAAAAAAGCAAAAACTAATTGCCTTTGCTGCTATATCAGCAGTAAAAAATTTGTGAAACTTAATTTTTCCTTCTTTTGCTATTAAAATATAATTTACTATGTAATATAAGTACCAAAAGCAGTAAACAAGGACAAAGCTTTCCACAAAGGGAATAGCTCTGTCCGCTTTAAATGTAATGTTATAGTGATAAAAATTTTCCGCTATATGCTGTCCTCCGAAATATACAAGTGAATTGTAAACAATGCTGAACAAAAAAGGTATGATTGAATACAAAGGTATAACAGGAGCAGCATATTTTAAAATAAACTGTTTCATTTATTTCTTTTTGCGTGAAAATATAAGTTTAAGTATAACTAAAATCAAAGTAAGAATGCCTGTTGCAACACCTATAACTATAAGCATAGGCAATGGCAGTTTTTTTGTTTTTACAGGTTTCTCATCTTCAACCTTATCTACCTCTATGTCTGCAACAAGACCGTATACTCCCTGGTCAAATGTGACAATATAGTCATAAATATCAATTGACGCATCATCTCCGTATTTTTCCTTTATTTCTGAAATAATATCGGAAGGTATGCTGCCTATTACCTTAATATTGTTAATAGGTTCGATATATTCCACATCAAATGTACCGCTTTCTGTGTTTTCATTTGTAAAGAGAATATCCTCTTCCGGATTGAGCTTTGCCAAAATTGCCTGAGTTTCAGGTGAGTTGGTGTTCTCAATAACTGCATTAATAATCTCCATATACTTACCCCCTCTTAATATTTATTAGTATGCTTTGCCCCAGTATACCATTTTCTTTGCAGGTTTTCCGCAGCATACACACTTGTCTGAAATTTGCTCCTGTTCAAATGGCATACATCTTGAGGTAGCACCTGTTTTTTCTTTAATTTCAAGCTCACAGGCTTCGTCACCGCACCACATAGCTTTTATAAAGCCAGGAGTTTCTTTAAGAGTTTTTTCAAACTCTTCCATATTTACTGCTGAATAAGTGTGAGCATCTCTGTGTGCTCTTGCCTTTTCAAGCAGGTCATTTTGAATTGTGTCAAGAAGCTTTGTAACTTCTTCTTCAATATTATCAAGGCTTACTGTAATCTTTTCACCGTTGTCACGTCTTGCAAGTACTGCTTGATTATTTTCAATATCTCTTGGTCCGAGTTCTACTCTTACAGGGATACCTTTCATTTCATATTCGCTGAATTTCCAGCCAGGTGATTTGTCACTGTCATCAAGAATTACTCTTGATACTTTAGAAAGCTTTTCTTTAATTTCATTTGCCTTTTCAAGTACGCCTTCTTTTTTCTGCATAATTGGTACAATAACTACCTGATTAGGTGCTATTCTCGGAGGAAGAACAAGTCCGCTGTTATCTCCGTGAACCATAATTACTGCACCGATAATTCTTGTAGACATACCCCATGAAGTCTGGTGAACATACTGAAGTTTGTTTTCCTTATCTGTATATTGAATATCAAATGCGTGAGCAAAGCCGTCACCAAAATTGTGGCTTGTGCCTGACTGCAGAGCCTTGCCGTCGTGCATGAGAGCTTCAATTGTATATGTTGAGTGAGCACCTGCAAATTTTTCTTTATCTGTCTTTTTGCCTTTAATCATAGGTATAGCAAGTACGTTCTCGCAAAAGTCAGCATAAACATTGAGCATTTGTATTGTTCTTTCTTCTGCTTCTTCTGCAGTTGCGTGAGCAGTGTGTCCCTCCTGCCATAAGAATTCCATAGAACGTAAAAATGGTCTTGTAGTTTTTTCCCATCTTACTACAGAGCACCATTGATTATAAAGCTTTGGCAAATCTCTGTAAGACTGAACAATATTTGAATACAAGTCGCAGAAAAGGGTTTCTGATGTAGGTCTTACACATAATCTTTCCTGTAACTTTTCCAGACCGCCGTGAGTAACCCAGGCTACTTCAGGTGCAAATCCTTCAACGTGGTCTTTTTCTTTTTGTAAAAGACTTTCAGGTATAAACATAGGCATATAAACGTTTTCTACGCCTGTTTCCTTAAATCTTGAATCAAGTTCCTTTTGAATGTTTTCCCATATAGCGTAGCCATTTGGTCTTAAAATCATACAGCCGCGGACACTTGAATAGTCAATGAGCTCCGCCTTTTTAACTACGTCAGTGTACCACTGGGCAAAATCATCTTCCATTGAAGTAATTGCCGTAACTAATTTATCTTTTGCCATAATTGATATTCTCCTCGCATAAATTATTACATTAAATTTTAATACTATTTCTCTGATTTGTCAAGAATAAGTGATGATTTGCAACAAACTTGTAACTTGACTTTATGTTAATAATGTAATACACTATAAAGTGATATATAATTTGTCTGCCTGAAGAGGCGGCAGTCCTGAAATAAAAGTTTTTATAAGCAATTTGACATAGTTGACGTTATATTACGGGTCTGATAAATTATTTTTTATTTTCTTTTGATTAAATGTAGTTTATATTTATGGAGGCTGTAAATTTTGATAAGTGACATAGTGATTATATTACTCTTAATATTGGTTAAAGGTATTATTAACGGCTGTTCAAGCTCCTTGGCTGTTATGGACATAAGGAGGGCGAAGTATACTTCTGATAAAGATGCTCCCAATTACGATAAAATAAGCGAAATAATGGAAAATTATCAGAAATATGCCAATGCAGCAGGTGTAATAAATGCTTTGCTGGGGATTATTATAGGTTTTGTACTGGCTTTGAATGTTTTTTCTGTTTCAGCAGGATATTTTGCAGAAATAACAGGAGAGAATCCAATAATTTCAAGTATATTGGTTGCTTTTATACTTATTTTTGTGTTTACATACTTTTTTGCTTTGTTTGGAATAATTATTCCCAAAAGTGTGGCACAGAAATATCCTGATAAAATTGTTCTTAAATTTATATGGGTTTTAAAGTTGTTTTCATTTATATTGACACCGTTTTTGTTTCTGATTAATATTTCAATTAAATTTTTCCATTTGTTTGCAAAAAGCAGTGATGCAGAGGAAAAAGACTTCAGTGAAAATGAAATTCTTATGATGGTGGACGCCGGAGGAGAAGAAGGAAGCATTGACGAACACGAAAAGGAAATGATTAACAATATATTTGACTTTGATGATAAGAATGCAGAAGAAATTGCTACTCACAGAAAAGATATAGTTGCTGTACCTATAGATATAAGTGTAGAAGAACTTATAAATGTTGTTACTTCTGAAAAGTTTACAAGAATTCCCGTATATGAAGAGGACATTGATAATATTATAGGAATTCTCCATATTAAAGACTTTATGAATGCTATTATAAGCAAAGGTAAAGACAAATTTAATTTAAGAGATATTATTATGGAACCTTTCTTTGTGCCTTCAACTAAAAAGGCTGACAGCCTGTTTGAGGAAATGCAGCATAAAAAGGTGCACATGGCTATTGTTGCTGATGAATACGGCGGCACAGCTGGTATTGTAACAATGGAGGACCTTATTGAAGAGGTTATGGGTGAAATTCAGGATGAATATGACGGTGAGGAAATACCGGATATTACAGAAGTAACCGAAAGAGTAACTCGTATTGAAGGTTCTACTCCTCTTGAGGATGTTGCTGAAAAGCTGGATATTGAAATGCCTGTTGAAGAGTTTGATACTCTTGGTGGATTTTTAATTGGTCAGCTGGACAGAATACCTGATGAGGATGAAATGAATATAACTGTTGAATATAAAGGATATATATTCAGAATTGATGAAATAGAAGAAAACAGAATTGCTATGGTAACTGTAATCAAACAGGAAGATAGCGAAGAAAAACAGTAGAAATACTGAGTCAGTCGGATAGTCGCAGGCTATGCAAATAGCGTGAGGAAAGTCCGGGCTTCATAGAGCAGGATGCCGGATAACGTCCGGTGGAGGTGACTCTAAGGATAGTGCAACAGAAATAAACCGCCTGTTTATGCAGGTAAGGGTGGAAAGGTAAGGTAAGAGCTTACCGCTGATATGGTAACATATCGGGTCTCTGTAAACCCCATCCGAAGCAAGTTCAAATCGGAGCATTGAGGCTGCTCGTCTCGCTCTGAGGTAAAGAACGCTTGATATTATCGGTGACGATAATACTAGATAGATGACTGTCTGAAAGAACAGAACTCGGCTTATAGACTGGCTCATTATTTATATATTAAAATTATATTCCTGACTGCTTGGATTTTCCTGTAGTCAGTTTTTTTTGTTTAAATTAAATAATCTTATATAAAAAAGTTATAATGTGTAATAAAAAACCAAAATAATTCAAAATTAAAAATTTGTTAAAAATGTTTAAATTTTTTGCTTTTTGTGTTGCTAATGTGTATGTGTTTATGTAAAAAATTGCTATAAAATTTTTATTGAAGAAGAATTGAACAAAAAAATAAATAAAATGTTGGTAAAAATTGACATTTAAAGAAAATAAAATATTTGTTATTATACCTCTTGTGTTTTAAAAATAATAATTTTTAAAGGAGAGAGAAGAAAATTATGAAAAGACTAAGGAAAATCAGTGCAATGCTATTGAGTTCGGCTCTTGCCGTATCATGTTGTCTGGGCAGCAATCCAATTGCTTACATTGGGGGAATGCTTAATGTTGCAACAGCAAGCACGTCATCTATGGTTTATAACCCTACAACGGGTGAAAACGGTGGGTTTACAGTAAATGCAAACAGATGGAGCAAGGCAGATTCAAATCCTGTTACATATAACGGTATGGTACTTGATACAGCTGATAAGATGGAATCATCAACATTCATATCTTTTAATTCTGTATCAGCGGGAAATCTAATATTGGTATTTAATGGTGATAGTGCAGGTAAAAGTATATTAGTAGACGGTGAATCTTATGTAATACCTGCAAGCGGAGTAATTAATACAGCAGTTGGCTCAGGCGAACATACAATATTAAAGGACAGCGGCGGAAGCTATTTATATTATATGGAATTTACAAGTGATGGTTCAGATGAAACAACAACTGAAACAACAACAACTGAAACAACTACAGAAACAACAACTGAAACAACTACAAAAGAAACTACAACAAAAGAGACTACAACTGAAGCAACAACTGTTGTAACTACAGAGGAAACTACTAAGGTTGTCACAACAGAAGAGACAACAGCATCCCAGGATCAGGGTCAGGGTTCATCTGTATCATGGAATATGGGCAACAGTGAGTTTAAAAATCTTGGCACAATATCAAGTGATGTGACTGTAAACGGACTGACAATAAAGGCAACATCAGAAAAAACTGTTGCAGTTACCAATTCTCCGGTTACGGTAGGAAGCAATACATATAATTATTGCCTTGCATTGGGCGGAGGCGGCTCTTTGAATTACAGAGCTGTTGCTTTTGATGTAAGCGGTGATACAACAATTAAAGTTACTGCAAAATCAAGCGGTTCAAGTACAAGAACTTTAGTGATTACAGGTGATAACGGCAAGGAGTTGGCATCTATATCAGCTGCCCCTACAGCTGAAACAACAGCTGTAAGAATAAATTATACAGGTAAGGTATATATTTATTCAACAGGCAGCGGAATTAATATTTATAAGGTTCAGCGTGATGGTAAATCATCAGGTGATGAGACTACAACAAAAGAAGTAACAACAAAGGAAGCAACAACAGAAGCTACAACAAAAAAAGAGACCACAACTGAGACCACAACAATAAGCGGTGACAGCAAGACTGTTTCAAACTTCAATGACCTTGTATCTGCTGCCGGCTCAATGGCATCAGTAAAGGGCGGCGGTACAATATATGTTAATGCAAAAACAATTGACTGTACAGCACAGCTTGCATTAAAGAGTACAAAAGGCAATCCTGTAAGAATAGTTGGTGTAAGACAGTCTGACGGTACATACCCTGTACTTGATTTCTCAAGCTTTAGGAACAGTACAATAGGAAGTGAAGGACCTTCATTAAAATCATCAGGGGATTCAAATGTAGGTGTAAGAATAACAGGTTCAAATTATACACTTGAAAATCTCATAATAGAAAAGGCAGGAGACAATGGTGTACAAATAAAGGGTTCAAATGCAAATTACAACACAATTAACAATTGTATTGTAAGATATAACAATGATGCAGGTGTACAGATAACCGGAGGAGCATCATACAATACAATGAGATTTGTATATAGTTACAGAAACTGTGACGTATATTCATTGGGCGGAAATGCTGATGGATTTGCTCCTAAACTTGGTGCTGTAACAGGAAATACATTCTATGGCTGCTATGCGTGGGATAACAGTGATGACGGATGGGACAGCTTTGATAAGACTGATTCAGGATATACAAAAGACCTAAGCTATGAAGAATGTGCTTGCTGGAACAATGGTAATCCTGATGTGTTTACAGGTAAATATGACTTTGAAAAGGGTAACAAATTAGACAAAGATTTATTTATGGTTGAACTTATATGCAAGCAGGATTCAAGTTTTGCTTCAAATTTTGCAAAGGGGAATTTTAATTTGCCTACAGCAAGTTTTGTGAATACTTCATCAGGCAAAATTGCACTTTCAGTGTGGACAGGCAGTAAGTATGACGGCAATCCTAATGGATTTAAGTTTGGTTCTGCATACACAGATAAGAGCAGTGTAAGAACTGTTAAGAATTGTTTGTCATTTGAGCACGGCAAGAAGGGCTTTGACAATAATAACAGTACAGTTAAAGCAACATTTAAAAATTGTGTATCTTATGACAATGGATATAACTATTACTTCCCTACATTCACTGTAAACAGTGCATCAAATGTGGTTGGATTCAGCGGCAAGTCAGGTGACAAGCTTCCAAGCGGAATTAGTGTAACAAAGCCTTCAAGTTCTGTACAAAGCTCAATAAGAAGTAAGGTTGAGGCGACAAGAAGTGAAATAGTATCAAAGTGTAACAGTAATGTTATACCGGGCGAAGTGTATTTTAATATTTATTAAAAGAATGAAAAGCAGACTGTTTAACGGTCTGCTTTTTTGTAAAGAAAAATTTATTCAATTATATACTGTTTAAGTCTGTTTTCAGCTTCATTATCTGCATAGAGCTCAAAATAATAGCCCTCGTCCCGATTTTCGCTTACGGTTATTTCACAGCTGCCGTGTATGACAGACAAAAGCTGCCCCATATTGTATGGTATAATTACTTTAATACTTCTTTTAAAGGATTTAATAATTTCTTCGGTTTTATTGAGAAGAGTATCAATATTTAATCCTTTCTTTGCTGATATTGAAATGGTTTCAAGAGCTCTTTTATCAGTAAACAGTGGCTTTTCAACGCCTTCCTTATCTATTTTGTTATATACTGTTATTACAGGCTTGTTATCTGCTCCAAGTTCTTTTAAAGTTTGGTAAACAATGTTCATTTGTTCATTTCTTTTAGGATTTGAAGCATCAACAACGTGTACAAGTATATCTGCATATTTTGCCTCTTCAAGCGTGGCTCTGAATGCCTTAATAAGGTTATGAGGAAGCTTTTGTATAAAACCTACTGTGTCTGTAAAAAGATATTTTGCACCGCTTTCGGTTTCAACTGCTCTTGTGGTTGTGTCAAGAGTTGCAAAAAGCTTGTCCTCTGCAAGAACTCCTGCACCTGTAAGTGTGTTTAAAAGTGTGGATTTACCTGCATTTGTGTATCCTACAAGAGCAATAACAGGAACACCTGTCCCCATTCTCTTTTCTCTTAACACACCTCTGTGTTTTTCAATTTCCTTTAATTCTCTGTTAAGGTCGGCAATTCTGTCGGCAATATTTCTTCTGTCAGTTTCAAGTTTTTTCTCACCAGGTCCCCTTGTGCCGATACCGCCGCCAAGCCTTGACATTTCTTTACCTTTTCCTGTAAGGTGGGCAAGGTTATATTTTAACTGTGCCAGTTCTACCTGTACTTTACCTTCGGCAGAGCTTGCTCTTTGTGCAAAAATATCAAGTATGAGAAGAGTTCTGTTCATTACTTTTGTGTTTAAGGCATTTTCAAGATTTCTTATTTGGTTGGGATTGAGCTCATCATCACATATTATGCCTGTTGCTTCAACCATTTCAATATAATTTTTTAGCTCTTCTATTTTTCCTTTGCCAAGATATGTTGCACGGTTTATAGCTTCTCGTTTTTGTATAAGCCTTCCGACAACTTCAGCTCCTGCTGTTTTTGCAAGGTCACCAAGTTCATCAAGACAGCTTTCAATATCAAATTCGCCGTCTCCTGTGTCTATGCCGACAAGGACCACTTTTTCAATTTCTTTTTCTGTATCATATAACATAAATTATTCAACCTCTACTTCTATATTTAAGATTCACCGTTTTGTGTATTTCAGATTGTCAAAAAAACTTTTTTATGAAAAAACTGAATTTCTTAAGAATCTATCTTTCATTTAGCGTCGCAGACTTTAATCCACAGGTCGAGCTTTGCTCGACTGAGGACAGGAACTTTTCTGTGAACAAGCCGTTTTTTTGGCTTGTTT
>CAJKOJ010000049.1 GCA_905201505.1 uncultured Eubacteriales bacterium
ATAAAATCATTAAAAAATATTTGGTTTTTTATTAAAAAGGCTTGACATTGAACCTGTGTCATAGTTTATACTAAAAACATAAAAGTTGAAATTATTGAAAAAACATGTTGCAGATAATTTCATAAAAATCTCATTTTATTTAATCCTTTATTTTAATTGTGAAGAGGGCTTTAAACTTTAAGTTTAAAGCCCTCTTCATATTTTTATTTAAAACTTGGGTGCTTGACATCAATATCTGTAAGATTACTCTTGGGTGAAGGTGTTGAAAGGTCAAAGTAAATACGTGAATCCTTAGTTACACCAAAGTCCCTGTTAGATCCTGTATCTTGTACCTTATTAAAGGCTTCTCTGAAAAGTGCATTATGTGCTTCTTCTCTGTTTAAAAGAAAATCAATAGTTTCCCGTACTTTTTTGTCATCAATTTGTCTGTAAAGGTATTCATATACAACTTTTGCTCTTTGTTCAGAAGCAATATTTGAAAGCAAATCAGCACAAAGATCACCTGTTACAGATACATAGTCTCCTGTCCATGAGTATCCTGAGGCATTAATAAGACCTGGATTTAAGCCTAGAAGAACATGGGTTTCTATTTCACCTGCATTTGTTTCTTTATAATCAACATCATGACCATTTAAAAGATTGATAGTTGTAGCAACCATTTCCATATGGCTAAGTTCTTCAGCTGCAATATCCATAAATAAATCTTTAATTTCTTTATCCTTTATTCTGAAACTTTGTGAAAGGTATTGTAAAGCAGCTTTAAGCTCTCCGTTAGCTCCGCCAAGCTGTTCCTGTAAAAGAGCTGCATACTGTGGATTTGGCTTTTCAACTGCTACGGGATTTAATAATTGTTTTTCGTGTTTAAACATAGTCCTATCTCCTTTTATATTTATTCTTTATTTATTGTTTCATAAAATTAATTAATTATGCGGTTAAATACCATTGCAGATATAATATAAAAGAATTATAAAAGGACCAATGGGGAAAATATATAAAAGATTTTTCTATAAAATAAAAAAATTCCCGTTGTCACCAAAAGGTAATACGGGAATATATTTTTATAAAATTTTTCCGTCTGTTGAAATTGTTACAACATTCCATGGTATAAATTTGCCGCTGTCAATAAGTGCTTTTTTTACTGCATTTTCAATACCTCCGCAGCATGGTACTTCCATTCTTGCAACAGTTACACTTTTTACTTCATTATTTTTTATAATTTCAGTAAGTTTTTCTGAGTAATCAGTTGAATCAAGTTTTGGACAGCCTATAAGTGTAATCTTATTTTTCATAAAATCAGTGTGAAAATTTCCATATGCAAAAGCAGTGCAATCGGCGGCTATAAGTAAGTCTGAATTGTTAAAGTATGGTGCTTTTAAAGGAGCAAGTTTTATCTGTACGGGCCACTGATTAAGCTGTGATGATATTTTAATTTCTGTAGTTAATACAGATTCTCTTTTAATAGTTTTTGATGCAGAACCGGGGCAGGAAAATGTTGATTTTTTATTTGCCATATTTGCTTTAACAGCTTCTTCGTTATATGGAAGTGCTTCTCTTTCAATAAATGAAATTGCATTTGTCGGACATGCGGGAAGGCAGTCACCTAAACCGTCGCAGTAATCATCTCTCATAAGTTTTGCTTTACCCTCTATAATTGCAATTGCACCTTCATGACAGGCATCTGCACATATACCGCAGCCGTTGCATTTTTCTTCGTTTATTTCAATTATTCGTCTTATCATATTATTACCTCCTTGACTTTGTGTCACTATTATAATAAAATTGTATAAAAAGTCTGTTGTTTTTGCAACGAAAGGTGAAAAAATGAAAAAAAATATAGAAGTAATAAGAAAGTCAAAGCTTTTTAAAAATATTAATGAATATGATACAGAACTTATGCTGAACTGTTTGGCTGCTTCTGAAAGAAAGTATAAAAAGGGTCAGATTATACTTAAAACAGGAGATTATATAAATTCAATATATATGGTTTTAAGCGGTGAAGTGCATATACTAAGAGATGACTATTGGGGAAATCAAAGTATACTTACCGAAATAGGAGAGGGGGAAATTTTTGGTGAAACTTATGCCTGTATGAGCAATATCCCCTTGCAGGTAAATGCTGAGGCAGCTAAGGATTGTACAGTAATGGAATTAAATGTAAAAAAGGTGATGACAACTTGTTCTGCCGCCTGTAAATTTCATTCAAGTCTTATACAAAACCTTACTTCTGTTCTTGCTGAAAAAAATCTTTTGCTTACAAATAAACTGGAATGTATGTCTGAAAGAACAATTAGAGATAAAGTTATGAGTTATCTGTACATGCAGTCACAGAAAAATGGAAGCAGTGAATTTGATATTCCATTTAACAGACAGCAAATGGCTGATTTTCTGGCAGTAGACAGAAGTGCGATGTCAAAGGAGCTTGGTAAATTGAGAGATGAAGGTATACTTGAATTTAAAAGAAATCATTTTTATTTAAAATGAAGATATTGTTCAAGCGTTTTAATGTTTTAAGTGATATAATAACATAAAATGGAGGTGCAAAAGTGAATAAATCAATTAAGAATATTTGTTATGATGAAAAGCTTGGTGTTGAAGCTTATGAATTTGACGGTCATGTGCAGAATTTTCCTAACCATTTCCACGATTATTATGTTATAGGAATTGTTGAAAACGGCAGAAGAATATTAACATGCAAAAATTGTGAATACAATATAAGTCCCGGAGATATACTGCTTTTTAATCCTGAGGACAATCATTCGTGCATGCAGAATGGAGATGAAATACTCAAATACAGAAGTATCAGCATTTCAAAAGAATTAATGGAAAAACTTACATACGAGATAACAGGGAAAAAATATATGGTAAATTTTACCGAAAGTGTTATATGTGATGAGGATATTGGATATTATTTGAGAAATGTTCATTGTATGATAATGGATAAGTGTATTGAATTTGAAAAGGAAGAACAATTTTTGTTTATGATTTCAGAGTTGATAGAAAGATACGGCTGTCCTTTTGAAAAATGTCTTCCTGAATACAGAGCTGAGATAGAAAAAGCTTGTTGTTTTATGGATAAAAACTATATGAATAAAATTACGCTTGAGGACTTATGCAATGCGTCCGGATTGAGTAAATCTACTTTGCTCAGAGCCTTTACCAAAACAAGAGGCGTTACACCATACAGGTACCTTGAAACTATAAGAATAAATAAAGCAAAGAAGCTGATTGAAGATGGAGTTGCTCCAATTGAGGCTGCTATGCAGACCGGATTTTCCGATCAAAGTCATTTCAACAGATTTTTTACAAGTTTTATAGGGATTAGTCCCGGAGTATATAAAAAAATATTTAAGGAACAGGAATAAAGAAATTATGGAAAACAAAAAAACAATTGGACATTTAACAGCTATTTTTACTATATTTATATGGGGAATTACATTTATATCCACAAAGGTGCTTTTAAACAAATTTGCACCTATTGAAATATTATTTTTCAGATTTGCTATAGCTTTGGCGGCACTTATTATTATATATCCTCATAGACTTAAGATTAAAGATAAAAAGCAGGAAATTTTATTTATGGGTGCAGGTATTTGCGGTGTTACATTGTATTATTTACTTGAGAATATTGCTCTTACATATACTATGGCTTCAAATGTTGCCGTTATTTTATCTGCTGCTCCGTTTTTTACTGCTATATTTACGCATATATTCAGAAAGAAAGAAAAACTATACATAAATTTCTTTATAGGTTTTATATTGGCTATGGCAGGTATTTGTTTAATAAGCTTTAACGGAAGCAGGCTTCATTTAAATCCTTTAGGTGATTTGCTTGCATTGGGGGCTGCTGTTGTGTGGGCAGCATATTCTGTAATTACAAAAAAAATAAGTGATTACGGATACAACACAATTCAGGCAACAAGAAGAATTTTTATATATGGACTTTTGTTTATGATACCAGTACTGTCTGTTTCAGGTTTCAGGTTTGACTTGGCAAGATTTACTGATAAAGTTTGTTTGTTTAATATTTTGTTTTTAGGTCTTGGTGCTTCGGCTCTTTGTTTTGTAACATGGAATTTTACATTAAAAGTGCTGGGAGCTGTAAAAACAAGCGTTTATATTTATATGACGCCTGTTGTTACAATTATTGCATCATTTATTTTTTTAGGTGAGAAACTTACATATATATCATTGGCAGGTACTGTGCTTACCCTCACAGGACTTATATTATCAGAAAGAAAGTAAACAGAGAAATAATAAAAAAATATTAAGTGTGTCTTTAATATAGAATTAAGTTTTATATTTAAGGGCACATTTTTTTTGTAATAGTAAAATGTGAATTTTTTATTTAATATTTGCAAATAATATGTGCAGGAGGTGATATATATGAGTCCAAAGGAATTGCTTTATATTGAAGATGCTTTAGGTCATGAAAAGTTTATGAAAAGTCAGTGTCAGAAAACTGTTTCAGGCATTCAGGATTTAGAATTAAAAAATTATGTTGAGCAGCTTGTAACAAAGCATGAGGAAATTTTTAATGAATTTTACAATTTGCTGTAAATATAATTAAAGAATTTAATTACAGGGAGATGAGTAAACATGGATGACAAATTTTTAATGGAAAGTCTGTTAATGACTATAAAAGGTGCAAGCGATTTGTATTTGCACGGTACTATTGAATCAAATACAGAAAATGTTCATAAGGCTTTTGAAAATGCTTTGTGCAGCACACTTAAAATACAGGATGAAATTTACAAAAAAATGTCAGAAAAAGGTTGGTATCCTACAGAGCAGGCAGAACAGCAGAAAATTGATAAGCTAAAGCAGAAGTTTGCTTCACAGATGCAATAAATTTTTATTTAAAATGCTTAAAATTCAGAAAAATAATAAGTTTTTTAAATTTTTTGCTGAATTTTTATTACTTTAATTGACAGAATTGCTAAAGTATGTTATATTGATTTTATAGAGCAGAGTTGAGCAGCTCTGCTAATTTTTTTGAAAGAAAGGAAAGGTAATATTTTATGAAAATGAAAAGGTTAATAAGTGCGTTACTTGTAATGTCTTTAGGATTGTCAATGGCAGGATGCGGAGGGAATGCAAATACCGAAGCTGATGCAAATAACGGAACAGATAATCAGGAGAAAATAGTTGTTGGTCTTGATGATCAGTTCCCTCCAATGGGTTTTAGAGATGAAAATAATGAATTAGTTGGATTTGATATTGATTTGGCTAAAGCTGCAGCTGAAAAAATGGGTGTAAGTATTGAATTTCAACCAATTGACTGGGACAGTAAGGAACTTGAATTAAGTTCAGGAAAAATTGATTTAATTTGGAATGGTTTTTCTATTAGCGAAGATAGACAGTCAACAATGGAATTCACTAAGCCATATCTTAATAACAGAATGATTATAATTGTAAATGAAGGTTCTGATATTAAGTCAAAGGCTGATATGGCAAATAAAAATATAGGTGTTCAGGATGGTTCTACAGCTGTAGACGCTGTTGAAGCTGATGATATACATACACAGTTTGCATCTATGCCTACATATGATACTAATATTTTAGCATTGGCTGACCTTGAAGTAGGCAGAGTAGATGCTGTTGTTGCTGATGAAATAGTAGCAAGATATTATCTTGGACAAAATCCTGATAAAAAGTTTGTAATACTTGATGATGACTTTGGTGCTGAAGTTTACGGAATTGCTGCAAAAAAGGGCAATACAGAATTAATTGATAAGCTCCAAAGTGCTCTTAATGAATTGTCAGCTGACGGAACTGCTGCTGAAATTTCAGAAAAGTGGTTTGGCGAAGAAATTGTAGTAAACAACAATTAAATTCTAAAGTATTGGGACTGTATACAGTCCCTTTTCTTTTTAAAAATAAGGAGAAAAGACTATGAACATAATATCCTGGATACAACAGATGTTAATTGGCTGTGGTCTTACTATAAAGCTGTTTATGGTAACTATAGTTTTATCCATACCTTTGGGTCTTATTATGACATTTTTATACATAAGTAAGAATAAAGTAATAAGCAGAATTGTAGGATTTTATATATTAATAATGAGAGGAACCCCTTTGCTTTTGCAGATATTCTTTGTATATTTTGGTATGCCTTTTATACCTTATATAGGAAAGTATCTTGTTATTTCTGACAGGTTTACGGCAGGTGCAATTGCCTTTGTGTTAAATTATGCGGCATATTTTGCAGAAATATTCAGAGGCGGTATACTTGCAGTAGATAAAGGGCAGTATGAAGCCGCAAAGGTGCTTGGTATAAGTGAGTTGCAGACAAAAGTTAAGATTGTAATACCGCAGATGTTTAGAATATCTCTGCCTGCAGTTGCAAATGAAACAATTATACTTTTAAAGGATACAGCTTTAATTACAACGATAGGATTGTCAGATTTACTGAAAGTGACAACAAATATTGTAAACAGAACAACTAATGTTTCTGCATATATTGTTGCAGCAGCTTTTTATCTGATATTAAGCTATTTACTGTCAGTTTTATTTAAAAGGCTTGAAGAAAAGTTTGCATTTTAGGAGGTTGTGGGATATGTATGAAATAGAGGCTTTAAACATCAGAAAAAGCTTTGGGGATTTAGATGTGCTAAAAGGTGTTGACCTTAGAGTAAACAAAGGCGATGTTGTGGCAATGCTTGGACCCTCAGGTTCAGGAAAAAGCACATTTTTGCGAAGTCTTATTGACCTTGAAACTGTAGATGATGGTACAATAAGTGTTGCGGGAGAGTATTTATGCAAAGACGGACGTTACCCTAATAATAAGGAAAAAACAAGGATACTGTCAAAAGCAGGAATGGTATTTCAGCATTTTAATTTGTTTCCTCATATGAGTATAAAGAAGAATTTAATGTGTGCACCTCTTTTACATAAGCAAGCAAGCAAGGCTGAGCTTGAGGATATGGCAGCAGCTATGCTTAAAAAAGTAGGGCTTGAAGATAAACTTAATGTTATGCCTTCAACTTTATCAGGGGGGCAAAAACAAAGAGTTGCCATTGCTAGGGCACTTATGCGTAATCCTGAAATTATATTGTTTGATGAGCCAACTTCTGCACTTGACCCTGAACTGACAGGGGAAGTATTAAGTGTAATTTCAAAACTTGCAAATGAAGGAATTACTATGGTGGTTGTTACTCACGAAATGGGATTTGCAAAAGAAGTTGCCGACAAAATTGTATTTATGTATGAGGGTATAATTCTTGAGGAAAATACACCTGATGTTATATTTAATAATCCGCAGAATGAAAGGACAAGGACTTTTATACAGTCAGTGCTTAAATAAAATATGAACAGAAGATATAGAAATTGTTTTTTGTTGTTTATGGCTGCATTTGTATGGGGAATAGCTTTTGTTTCGCAGTCAAAGGGTATGGAGTATGTAAAACCCTTTGCCTTTCTTGCGAGCAGAAATATCCTTGGAGCAACTGTGCTTGTTCCTCTTATTTTGTATAGAAATAAGAATAAAGAGTGTAGAAAAGGAAATATAAAAACAAATATTGCTGCAGGGGTTTGCTGTGGTATTGTGCTTACTATAGCAAGCTTTTTGCAGCAGTACGGCATTATATACACTACAGTAGGCAAGGCAGGTTTTATAACAACTTTATATATTATATTTACACCGATACTGGGAATATTTATTGGCAAAAAAGTTCCTGTTATTATATGGATAGGTGCATTGACTGCGGCCTTTGGGCTTTATCTTTTATGTATGACGGAGCATTTTTATTTAGATAAGGGCGACTTAATGGTACTTTTATCTGCTTTATTTTTTGCTGTACATATTCTGTTGATTGACTTTTTTTCAAGTAGGGCAGATAGTATTGTTTTGTCAGGTATACAGTTTTTTGTATGCTTTGCATTATGTGCGTTGCCATCTATAATAATTGAAAAAACAACATTTGAGCAGATAAAAATGGGAATATTGCCTATTTTGTATGCAGGTATAGTTTCAAGCGGATTGGGCTATACATTACAGGCAGCGGGGCAGAATGGTGTTAATCCGACAACTGCCGCTGTTATATTGAGTTTGGAATCAGTTATTGCAGCAATATCAGGAACAGCTGCATACAAGCTGGGAATTCTTGAAAGCAATCAGACAATGACAATTAGGCAGGTAATAGGGTGTGCTGTAGTATTTACAGCTGTAATACTTGTTCAGCTGCCGTGGGATAAAATTAAAATAAAAAAAATTAGTAATATTTAAAAAAATCACCTGAAAAACGTAAAGTTTAATTCAGGTGATTTTTGTTTATTTAGAAAGTATTTCTACTGCTTTTTGGAGTTGAGTGTCACTTTCAAGATTACATTCTGTTTTATCGCTTGATAAAGTAGTGTATTCATAATCAGTTGGAATATCAACTTCAATATCAGGAGCAACACCTACACCATTTATACAGATACCTTTTGGAGTATAGTATTTTGATGTAGTCAGTTTTACAGCACTTCCGTCTTTTAATGGGAATGTAGTCTGTACAACTCCTTTTCCGTATGTGTTTTTGCCTATAATTGTTCCTTTACCAGTATCTTTTATAGCTGCTGTAAGTAATTCTGAGGCTGAGGCACTGTTTTCATTTACAAGAACTGCAAGAGGTATGTCGAGTTCTCCTGAGGAGGACTTAATATAATCTCTTTTGCCTTTTTTATCCTCTGTGTAGGTAATTACACCTTCAGGTATAATATCATCGGCAATCTTTGATACAGTGTCAAGGAGACCGCCGGGGTTATTCCTTAAATCGATAATAAGACTTGTTATGCCTTGTTTTCTAAGATTATCATAAACTGCTTTATACTGGTCATAGGTTACAGCTTCAAAGCCCTCTATTTTAATATAACCAATATTATTATCTAGGACTGCACCTCCAACAGTAGGTACATCAACATTTTCTCTTGTAACTTCTGCGTCAAAGGTTTCTGACCCTCTTTTAATTGTAAGCGTAATAGAGGTACCTTCTTTGCCTCTTATCATATCAATAGCATCTGCGTAATTATCATAACTTACGGATGTACCGTTTACTTTGACTATCTTATCTCCAGCGGTAAGACCTGCCTTTGCAGCTGGTGAGTTTTCATAGGCAGATACAACATAAATCAAGTAGTCATCAGGGTCTACTGATGTTTTTGCTCCTATGCCTGCATAATTGCCGCTTGTGCTTATTTTATAGGATTCAAAATCTTCCTTTGATATGTAGCGTGAATATTTGTCTGTTGCAAGTGCTACCATACCTGTGTATAAGCCTTCGTAAATCTTTTCAGTGTCCAAATCTTCTACATATTCACTTTGCATAAGATTATATATGGTCTTTGCTTTTGTTTCGTAATTAATTTCTTTTTTTATCAGTACTCTGTAACCTATTGAAATTGAGTTTATTGCAAGTAAAGCTGTGATTGCTATAAGTATTCCGAGAAATACTCCTTTTTTTGTGTCGCTGTTCATAATACACTCTCCTTTATATTATTGTATTAGCCCATTTCAATTTAAGAACTCTAGCTTCACTAAAAATCATTTTTATTGCTTCTTCAAGGTAAACCATTGTAAAGGTTACATAGATGGGAAGCCCTAAAATCATAGAACCCAGAAATGCCATAGGGACACCTACAAGCCACACGCTTCCCATATCAAGTATAAGACCCGCAAGAGTATCTCCTCCGCTTCTTAAAATACCTACTATATTTGTATAATTAATATTCTTAAAAACAATGCCTACAGCGACTATATAGAGCATATAAAGTGCATATTTTCTTCCCATATCATCAATATCAAAAAAGCTGACTATAAGAGGAGCTGTAAGAGCAAGAATTGTTCCTGAAACCAGTGAAAACAAGATTGATAATTTCTTTCCTTTTTTTGAATAATCAATTGCTTTTTCTCTGTCTTTTGCACCTAAAGCGTTACTTAAGATTATACCGCAGGCGGCACCTACACCCATACCTGCAACGGCAAATAAATTTTGTACTGAACTTGAAACTTGTACAGCTGCCTGTGCAATTGTTCCGCTGTATTTATAGGCTATATTATAACAGGTTGTTCCCAATGCCCAAAAGAATTCGTTAAGAAAAACAGGAAGTGCTATTATAAGATATTTTTTTATAAACACTTTATCAAGTGTAAAGTAATCTTTTATGCTGCCTATAATAGGAAGTTTTCTGCCAAATACAAGTGAAAGCTGTACAACGAGTTCAAGACTTCTTGCACATATTGTACCAAGAGCTGCACCCTTTACACCAAGTCCCATTTTGAATATGAAAATGTAGTTTAATACAACATTTGTAATAAGTGCTATAAAAGTAGTAAGCATAGGCTGTGCTGCCTTGCCTATTGCTTTAAGTGAAACATTTACAACATTTACAAATGCCATAATAAAATAACTGAATGATACTATCATAAGATAGCCCTTACCCAATTCTATAACGCCTGAATCTTTTGAATAAATACTTAAAATGTTTGCAGGAAACAGTCTTGCACCTATAAAGAAAATGAGGGCACAGCTTTCTACAAAAAGAAGAGCCATACCGAGAATACGACGTACTCCCTTAATATCACCGCTTCCCCAATACTGTGCCATAAATATTGTAGCTCCGCTGCATATACCAAAACAGCAAAGATTAAAAAGAAAGAATATTTGATTGCTCAAGCCGACAGCAGTTACACTTTGTGCTCCGAGTTTGCCTGTCATAAAGGTATCCATAATATTAATAAGTGAGTTTACAAGCTCGTTTAACATTATAGGCAGAGCCAGTGCTGTAATATTTCTCAAAAATACTTTATCTTTAAATAAATTAACCATACTTTTATTTTCCCCTTGCTTTTTATGTTGTCATAAGCTATCATAACACTATAAGAAACTTTTTTCAATCGGATAATTAGGATTGTCAAAAAAAAATAATTTTTGAACAACAAAATAAAGTATACATAGTAAATAAACGATTTGCAAGGAGGATTTATATGCTTGGCAATAAAACGGTATTTGTTACAGGCTCGTCAAGAGGAATAGGAAAAGCAATTGCTGCACTTTTTGCTGTCGAGGGGTACAATGTTGCCATAATGTGCAGAAGTTCTAAAAGAGAACTGGAGGAAACAGAAAAAGAACTGAAAGTTTATAACCCTAATATAATGGCTTTAATGGGGGATTTAGGTGAATATAAAACTGCCAGAAATGCTGTGGAGGAAATTGAAAGAAATTTTGGTTGTATTGATGTACTTGTAAACAATGCAGGAATATCTTATGTAGGTTTATTTAATACAATGCGTCCCGAAGAATGGAAAAGGGTAATTGATACAAATTTAAATGCTGTGCTTAACTGTACACATGCGGCAATACAGAATATGATAAGGACCCACAGAGGAAACATAATAAATATTTCATCTATGTGGGGAGAGCTTGGAGCTTCCTGCGAGGCTGTTTACTCTGCGACAAAGGGTGCTGTCAATTCTTTTACAAAGGCTATGGCTAAGGAACTTGCACCAAGTAATATAAGAGTAAATGCTATATCCTGTGGTGTTATTGATACTAAAATGAATTCGTTTCTTTCTCCTTCTGAAAGAATGTCGCTTAAAGAGGAAATACCTCTAGGACGTTTTGGCAATGCTGAAGAGGTGGCAAAGCTTGCTCTTTATCTTGCAGAAAATGACAGCAGTTATATTACAGGGCAGGTAATAAGTATTGACGGCGGAATGAGCTGACTTTTGAAGTAATTGTTTATACAGGTATAAGCTGTATACAGTAAATAAAAAGATTGAAATGTATCCCAAAGGAGATATACATGAGAGATTTGTTTGTTGAAGGCAAAGGAATATGGGGTGTAAAAGTTACTTATTTTTTTATTAGTATCATTATGGCAGTAATTATATTAAATTTTAATCTTTACAAAGAAAGTTATATAGAGTCGGATGCTGTATTTGGTATAAATGATATAGTAGAAAAAGAAGCAAAACTTAAAAGTATAATTAATTTATTTCCTTCTAAGTCACTTAATAATGCAATAGATATAAAGTCATTATATGTTGATGATAATATGAGTGCAAAAGCTTTATTATTCAGTTATAATGGTGAGAAATATCCTGAAGGTTTGTCATTGAAAATAAATGAGAAAGTCTTTGAAATAAAAGATAAACCTGACAGCAGAGGGTATGTATACTGTTATTTTAAAAATGACGATATTATAATTAGTGATGAAAAGGCAAAGGTGCAGTTTTTCGTCGGTTCTGAAAAAAGTGATGTAAATGAAGTAAAGGCAACAGGTATTGTTGAAGGGAAAGTTGGCGATTGGGTAACATCAAGAGACGGACATACACTGTATTTTTACAAGGGTGAGGGCAATAATGTTACAGTGCCTAATTTTTATAACAATTGTATTGTGACAGATGCAGGCGGTTATATGAAAAATGGCAAATATATGAATATTTTGAAAAAAAACAGGAATAAAGAAAGCATAAGCAGAGTTGAAATTTCTGATGGTATAATAACTGTCGGAAATTACTTTATGTATAATATTTCAGGAGTTAAAGAAGTTGTACTTCCTGATAGTATTGAACTTATAGGAGGGGCGGCCTTTGCACAGACATCCCTTGCGGGGAATATAGTTATACCTGATAAAGTAAGGGAAATATACGCTTATGCTTTTATGGAAACTGATATTACAGGAATAAGTTTAAATAAAGGACTTGAAAGGCTTTGTTCTTATGCTTTTTATGGCTGCAGCAATTTAAAAGGCAGTATTATTTTGCCTGAAAGTCTATATTATCTTGGCAATTGTGTTTTTTATGAGTGCAGAGGACTGACAGGTAATATTGTAATCCCCGGCGGTGTTAAACATATAGGGGACGGTGCCTTTTACAACTGTATCGGTTTGGACGGTAACCTTATACTGGAAGAGGGTGTAAGGGAAATAGGAGAGCTTTCTTTTGGTGGTGAGGGCAAAACAGAAATGAATTTTAAGGCTGTAAAACTGCCTTCATCACTTAAGAAAATTGGACCGTTTGCTTTTCAATATTGTACTAAAATAACGAGTATAACTCTGCCAGAGGGTCTTGAAACAATTTGTGACGGTGCCTTTGACCATATGAGCGGTTTGGAAGATGAGAAAATGTTAATACCTTCAACTGTAAAGACAATAGGAGGAGATTATAGGATAGATAAAAACAGCGGATATGGAGGACACGTATTTTATGATATGGGCAAAGATGAAAGCTTTGCTGCCTTTGAAGTAGCTGAGGGGAATAAATATTTCAAAGCAGAAAATGGTGTTCTTTATTCAAAGGACGGAACAAGAATGCTGGCTTATCCCAGAGGGAAAAAGGACAAAGAATTTGAAATACCTGAGGGTATTATTCAGATTGATGAAATGGCCTTTTCGAGGGCTTCTTTTTTAAAAAGAATTGTACTTCCTGACAGCTATGAGATAACAGAAACTTTGCCTGAAAATATACTGAATAAGGATTGCAACAGTTTGTCAGGGGCTATATATGCCTATACTTCAATAAGTGAAGTTGATGTTAAGGATACAAATGATAAATATGTTTCTGTTAATGGTATAGTATATTCAAAGGATATGAAAAGTGTATGGTATATTCCAAATAAATATAACGGAGATATAAATTTGGAATCTGGCGTCGGTAAGCTAGAAAAAGGAAGTGTTTTTGCAGTAAGCAAAGAAAATACATATTGGAATAATATTTACATACCATCGTCATTATACTATATGGATAATGATATTATGAAATTTATAAATAAAAATTTTTCCGGGTATATTTTTGCTGATAATAGTATTTATTATGATATTAATAAAGTAACAGGTAAAATTGAAGAGGCACCTTTTATTGCAGGTGATGTGAATATGGATGGGCATGCAGATTTAAATGACACATTGCTTGTGCTGGAATATATAGCAGGGTTTAATGATGATGAAATAAATATGAAGGTTGCGGATACCAATGCAGACGGCAATATTGATATAATTGACGCAGTAAATTGTGTTAAAGTAATGTTAAAATAATAAGAGGTTTTGCATATAAAAGGGGACTGCATCAAATTAACTATTTTTAAGTTAGTTTGATGACAGTCCCCTCTATTATTGCAAATTGTAAAAATTAAAACAAATTTAATTAAAACAATCCTTTTCATATTTAGCCTTTATATATTTATGTATATAGGCAAGGTCAATATAAAAGTTTCGGCTAATAGCTTCGCTGTAACGTTCTCGGTGTATATATGTTTCTGTA